>JBJOII010000008.1:0-65418 GCA_046047235.1 Verrucomicrobiota bacterium
CAGGCAACTTCCAGGCCTCCAGTCTACAAGAACCACCCTGTGGTCAGAGAAGCCTCCAACTGAGCCCAGCACCACTACAACAGTTCGCAACCTCCAAAGCACCCGTTTTTCATCAGCCTGCTGGGCTCGCTCCAGGGAGCGTTCAAAATCGGGTATTCCAGGCATCTCCCCGAGCCGGACGCGGCTCCGGGGAGATGTCTGCGTACAGGATTACTTCTGCATCCTGCCCGTAGGGTCCCTGTGTGTGCACGGATCCCCCCGGACTGACCAGCAGTGAGCATCCGATACAGGGGCGGCCTGCCCACGGCCCGTCTCTCAGCAAACCGACGTTGCTGACTCCGGCAATCCAAAGCCTGAAATCCCGGGCTACTCGCCCGTAGCAATCCCGCCACAACTGTCCATACGGCTCACGTTGCTGGTCGTGGTCGACGGGGACAGCCCAGGCACAGGGCGAGACAAGGACGTCCGCCCCCATCCAACCCAGTGTCCGGGTGATGACTTCATCCTGCGCGAAAGCATCGGCGCAGATCATCAACCCGATCCTTCCCAGCTTGGTATCCACCACCCCCAGCCGATCACCCTGATCATAGCAGGCGTGTCCGATCTCCAGTTCGTTGACTTTGCGATGTGTGCAGAGCAGGCCGCCACCGGGACTGATCAAGACTGCGGCATTATAGACGCGGTCCCCTGCCCTTTCGGTCAGACCGGCGCACACATAGACTCCGTGGTGCCGTGCTGCACCTGCCAATGTTTCATAAGCCGGACCACCTGGGATAGTGTCGGCGTGCAGCCGGGCCGAGGAGTGGGTCCAACCCAGATCCAGTGCCTCAGGCAACACCACCAGCCGGGCCCCCTCGCCCGCGGCCTCGGCAATCCGCTCTTGCGCACGCAACAGGTTCCCGTCCAAGTCGCCGCCTTCCACGCGCATCTGGACCATCGCCAGTCGCCAGCTTCCGGAACGCTTATCCTCGGTTGGCTTGTCGTCGTGTTGCATGTTGATCGGATCGCAGAGACGTGCCCGTTTGCCAATCCCTCATTTTGGTTGGGTCAGAGGACACCGCTTCTGCTGTGCTCAACGCTGCCGGAAATCCTGTCCGGCGTACCTTCCTACTTGCCATAACCCCCTGAATCGTCGAAACACCTCGTATGCCTCTCGATATTCAGATCAAGCGCACGATGGAAGGCCCTGCTGCCGGCACCATTACGGTTGAAGTCAACGGCACCCTGGACGCGGGCACCTCACCGGCTCTTGAGGCCAAGCTCAGCCCCATTCTCGGCAACCCGGTGAAGAACCTGGTCTTTGACCTCGGCAAATTGAGCTTCATCAGCAGTGCGGGCCTGCGGGTGCTTTTGGCCAGCTACAAGAAGGTGAAGGCGGATGGGGGCCAGGCGTCGTTTGTGAACATGCAGCCGCAGATTCGCGAGGTGTTCGACATTATCCAGGCCCTCCCGGGCGTGGCAGTGTTCAAGGATATGGCGGAGCTTGACGCCTATCTTGCCCGTCGACAGAACGAGCATCACGGCTGAGAGGCGGCGGCCTCCTTGTTCAGCCGCTGGTCGAGTTCGAAGGCGGCGTTGACGAGTGCCAGGTGGGTAAAGGCCTGCGGGAAGTTGCCGAGGTGCTCACCGCAGGGACCCAGTTCCTCGGCGTAGAGCCCGAGGTGGTTGGCGTAACCGAGCGCCTTTTCGAACAGGAAGCGCGCCTTCTGCAGGTCGCCTGACCGCGCCAGGCATTCTACATACCAGAAGGAACACATGGTAAACGTGCCTTCTCCTCCGCGCAGTCCATCCGAGGCCGCGTTCTCGGTGTCATAGCGGAATACGAGGGAGTCCTGCACCAACTTCTCTTCAATGCGGCGCATGGTGAAAAACCAGCGGGTTTCATGGGGGCCTACGAATCCCAGCATGGGAAACAAGAGGCTTGAGGCATCAACGGCACTCGAACCCTTGTGCTGCACATAACACCCCAGCTCGCTGTTCCAAAAGTGACGGTCCACATCGTCACGAATCGCCTGCCGAATCCGCTTCCACTTCGTGACCGGTGCCGGGAAGGAGCGCTTCTTGGCCAGGCGAATGGCACGGTCAAACGCGACCCAGCACATGACCCGGGAGAACAGAAACTCCTGTCGACCACCGCGCACTTCCCAGATCCCCTCGTCGGGCAGGTGCCAGCGCTCCTCCAGCCAGTTCAGCATCAACACGACGCGGGTCCATGCTTCATAGGTCACCGGCCGACGAAACGTATCGAACAGGAAGAGGGCATCCATGAGCTCCCCGAAGATATCCAGCTGCAACTGGTCGTGTGCACCGTTGCCGATACGGACCGGACGGGAGCCGCGATATCCCTCAAAGTGGTCGAGGCTTTCTTCATGCAGGTCATGCCTGCCATCGAGCGCATACATGATGCGCAGCGGGGCTTCGCCGGTGATTCCGCTGATCCGACGTTCCAGCCAGCGGAAGAAAGCCTCCGCTTCCTCAACATAACCCAGCCGCATTAGAGCTCGCAGGATGAGTGAGCTATCGCGAACCCAGGTAAAGCGGTAGTCCCAGTTGCGTTCGCCACCGATATCTTCAGGCAAACCGAAGGTGGCGGCTGCCACCGTCGAACCGTGACGGGCTGAGGTCAGGAGTTTCAAGGCCAGCGCCGAACGGTGCACCATTTCGCGCCAGCGCCCCCGGTACTGGCACCGACCGATCCAGCGTCGCCAGTAGTTCAGGGTCTCGTTGAAATACACCGTGGTGTTGGTCGTCGCCGGCAGAAAGTCGGTATGCTCTGATTCCGCCAGTTCCAACACGAAAAAGGCTGTCTGACCGGCCTGCAGATGGAACTCTGCCACGACGTCCCCTTCCCTGCGCTCCATCGGGATACAGCTCCGCAAACGCAACGAGAGCGGGGTCGATTCATCCGAGACGAAGGTCCAGCTTTCTGAGCGGCCGTAGATGCGGTGGGTGGCCCGGCCGTAATCAAAGCGCGGCGCACACGTCATCTGGAACCGGACATCACCCCGCACCGCCTTCACGCGCCGCACGATGCAGCGACCGGTTACTCCCTTGCCCAGGGCCATGAAATCCGAGACCTCGGCCACGCCCTCCTGCGCCAGAAACCGCGTGAGGAGAATATTGGAGTCAGGCAGGTAGAGTTGCTTGCGCCGATAGCCGTCCAGCACGGGAGCGATCTGAAAGAAGCCGCCCTTCTGGCTGTCGAGGATGGCGGCAAAAACCGAGGGTGAATCGAAATTGGGGAAGCAGAGAAAGTCGATGGAGCCCTCCATGCTCACCAGCGCCACCGTGTTCAGGTCCCCAATGATCCCGTAGTTTTCAATCGGCTGATAACTCATCGTTTCTTGTTCCGTCCCAGCCTGCCGGCAAAGGTATTACAGATTTCCTTCACGGCCGGTACTCGGGCCCAATAGCACAACAACCCGTAGACCAACCCCGCCACGGACAACGGCGCAAACACCTGCAGCGTCCTCACACCAACACCATCATGGCCCGTCCGTTGCTCAAGCCAGGTCGCCAGACCCCAGGCGCATAGACCTGCCAGAACCGCTGCTCCGAGGGACGGTAGCAAAGTTCTTCCCAAGGGTGCGAGACCGAGATGAGCCAGCTTCCGCCGGAGCGCGTAGAGCAGCAGGGCGAGGTTGAGATACGAGGTCATGGAGTTGGCAACAGCCAGTCCTGCTGCCCCCAGATCCAGCGCGAGCAGGAACATCGCTGTCAGCACAATATTTACCGCCAGACAAAACACGCTGACCCTCATGGGTGTCGTGGTGTCCCCCACCGCATAGAAAGCCCGTGCGACAATGTTCACAGATGAGAAGGCGACCAGCCCTGGAGCCAGACAACTCAGCGCGACCGCTACCGCTGCAGTCGACGACGGCCCGAAGCGGCCGTATTCGAACAACAGGCGCACCACTGGCGCAGCCAGGGCCATCAGCATCGCCGAGGCCAGCAGGTTCAGGAACACCAGATAGGACAACCCCTCACGGAGCGTCGCGCGGAAGCGATCGTAATCCTTCTCCGCCGCCAATCCGGAAAGGGTCGGCAACATGTAGGTCGCCAGTGAGATTCCGAAAAGCCCCTGGGGGAATTCCATCAACCTCACGGCATAGTTAAAAGCGGCCACAATCGGTGCATGCACACCGAAGGCCAGGCTTTGCGTGACCAGGACGTTGATCTGGAACGCCGCAACGCCGACAGAGGCGGGCAACATCTTCTTCACGACTTCCATCAGGATCGGGTCACCCCAAGGCCTCACCCAACGAAACCGGAAACCCTGTCGCCACAGTGCCGGCACCTGAAATCCCGCCTGCGCCACACCTGCCACCAGAACTCCCACCGCCAGTCCAAAAATCTGCTCCTCCAGTTCCTCCCCCATTCGCGGTGCCAACCAAAGCACGCTCCCGATCATCACGATGTTCAGCATCGCCGCCCCGAACGCCGGAATAAAAAAGTGACCCCTCGCGTTCAGCATCCCCATCAGGACTGCCGCCAGACAAACCAGCAGCATATAGGGAAACATGACCCGCAACAGCCGCAGCATCAGCTGCGTGGACTCCGGCAGGGTCGACCATGACAGCACCAGGGTGATTCCCAGCAGGACGAGGCCCACGACCACGGCTGCCGACACCACCAGCCCGGAGATCACCACGTTGGCCGACCGCCACATCTCCTGCTCGCCCTCGGTCTTTTCCTTGGCCTTGAAGATGGGAATGAATGCCGCGGTTAAGGCCCCCTCCCCCAGCAGCCGGCGGAACAGGTTCGGCACGGTGAAGGCCATCTGGAATGCACCCGCCACCGCGCTGGTCCCCATGAATGCCGCGTAGACCTGTTCGCGCACCAAGCCCAGCAGTCGGCTCATCAACGTAGCCAACCCCATCGCCCCCGAGGATTTCAGCATCTGCGACATAACCCCCCGATCATCCACCCAGGCTGCGCGGATTACGGTTCTGATAGTGGCTGATCACGAAATCGGCCGTCTCCATCAGATCTGACACCCATGCGAAATCCGGCTCAAATTCCGGGAAGAACGCATCCCCTTCCACAACACGCTTCACGCGCGTCAAATACAGGTCGTGACAAAAAGCCAACGCCTGGCGGTAAATCTCCGCGCCGCCACAAACAAAGATCTCCCTCCCCTGCTCTTCCGGTCTCACATCTTCCAGACTCGACAGCACCCGCACTCCAGGGTGCTCCCACCCCGACCGGCTGAGGACCCAGGTCTCGCGTCCGGGCAAGGGACGTCCAATCGATTCAAAGGTCTTCCGCCCCATCAACAGCACATGCCCCATGGTGGTCTGCTTGAACCAGCGGAAGTCCTCGGGCAAGTGCCAGGGAATTCGGTTCCCCTGCCCGATCACCCGGTTCTCCGACATCGCGGCTATGGCTTTCAAATATCTCATCTCCCTTAATCCGGTCCGTCAGAATAACTAGACAGCGACCGGATACTTGATCGGCGGGTGCGGGTCATACCCGATGATCTCAAAATCCTCAAATCGGTAGTCGAAGATCGACGCCGGTTTCCTGCGCAACTCCAGTTTCGGCAAGGCCCGTGGCTCACGTTTCAACTGCTCCCCCACCCCATCCAGCTGGTTGGAATAAATGTGGCAATCACCCCCGGTCCAAATGAAATCCCCCACGCCCAAATCGCATTGCTGCGCCACCATGTGAGTCAGTAACGCATACTGGGCAATGTTGAAGACCACGCCTACCGGGCAATCCGCCGAGCGTTGATACAACATGCAGGACAAGCGGCCCCCGGCCACATAGAACTGGAACATTGTGTGACAGGAAGCCAGCGCCGCCCGACCGAGTCCCACATTCGCCTGCGGACTGATGCTCTCGTCCGGCAATACCGCCGGATTCCATGCACTGACGATGTGCCGGCGCGAGTCGGGTTTGGTCCGGATCTGCTCAATCACTTGGCTGATCTGGTCGATCCTCCGGCCATCCGGCGCCGCCCAGGCCCTCCACTGCGCGCCATAGACCGGCCCCAAATCCCCCTGCTCATCCGCCCACGCATCCCAGATGTGGACGTTATGCTCGTTCAAATAGCGGATATTTGTGTCTCCCGACAAAAACCAGAGGAGCTCGTAGATCACTCCCTTGAAAAACACCTTCCTTGTCGTGACCAGAGGGAAACCCTCAGCCAAATCAAACCGAAGCTGCACCCCGAACACACTTCGCGTGCCCGTGCCCGTACGATCCCCGCGCTGGGCCCCACGCCCCATGATTCCCTGCAATAAATCTAAATATTGTCGCATTGATCCTGCTCCTCTCAAGCCAGCCTCACTGCCCCGCCGAACCACGAACCCCCGCTGTTTATAGGACCGAACCCCCTTCCGCAAGCCCAGCCCAGCCCCTTTGGACCGCAGCTCCACCCCAAAATACATCAGCCTCAGCAGTTGAACTCAATAAACATGACGTCGACATTAGCGTGAATGGAATTCGATAACGTTATCGCCTCCCCGATGGACGGCCGCATCGCGGCTTTTGGAATCTGTATCGTTATCGCTTGAACATCCTTGGCCCACCCCTAGGGTGGCTATCCCAAACCCACTAGAAAGTATTGCCAGATCGACCCCGCAAGGATAAGCCTCCCAACGCTGTCCAACAGCCCATGTACCATTACCCGAAACAGTATGACGTCATCGTCGTTGGCGCGGGCCACGCCGGCGTGGAAGCCGCTCTGGCGGCCGCCCGCATGGGGGCAGAAACCCTCCTGCTCTCCATGAACCTGGATACCATCGGCCAAATGTCCTGCAATCCCGCCATCGGCGGGCTCGCGAAAGGCCATCTGGTACGGGAAATCGACGCGTTGGGCGGTGAAATGGCCAAAGTCACGGATCTGACTGGACTGCAATTTCGGATGCTGAATACCCGGAAAGGTCCGTCTGTATGGGCTCCGAGGGCTCAATGCGACAAGAAGGCCTATCAATTCAGGATGAAATGGATCTGCGAGAAGCAGCCTAATCTGGATATTAAACAGGCCCAGGGTGCCGGGCTGCTCGTGGAACAGGATCAAGTGGTAGGGGTGACCACGCAGCTCGACGTGGCCTATCATGGCAAAGCGGTGATTCTGACCACCGGAACCTTCCTTCGCGGCCTGATGCACATCGGCTTGAACCAGCAGGAAGGGGGCAGGGCAGGGGAGCAGGCCGCGACTGGCATTTCTGGCAGCCTGAAATCGCTCGGCTTTGAGCTTGGTCGGATGAAAACCGGGACCCCACCCCGTTTATTGAAGTCGTCGATTGATTTCTCCCGGACAGAAACCCAGCCAGGTGATGAACCCGTACCCTATTTCAGTTACTGGAGGGATGAGTTGTTCCACGTGGAACAATCCGGGGCAGGCGGGGAGGGAAAGTATCCACCGGGTTCGGTGCTGAGCGCAATCGGAGGGCAGTTGCCCTGCCATCTCACCACAACCACGGACGCGACAGCGGAGCTGATTCGGGCGAATCTCGACAAGTCGCCGATGTATTCCGGCATCATCAGCGGAGTCGGACCGCGATATTGCCCGTCGATCGAGGATAAGATCGTTCGGTTTGCCGACAAGGAGAGTCATCAGATCTTCCTTGAGCCGGAGGGAATCCATACCGAGGAGATCTACGTGAATGGTTTCTCGACGTCTCTTCCCTACGAAGTACAGGTGCAGATGGTGAAGACCATTCGGGGCTGTGAAAAGGCGGAGATCATGCGGCCAGCTTACGCAGTGGAATATGATTTCGTCCACCCGACCCAGTTACAGGCGTCATTGGAAACGAAGAAGATCAGTCACTTATTTCTGGCCGGACAAATCAACGGAACCTCGGGGTATGAGGAGGCCGCCGCTCAGGGACTGATGGCCGGCATCAATGCGGTGCGTCGACTGCAGGGGAGGGAAGCCATCGTGTTACGTCGGGATCAGGCCTACATCGGGGTATTGATCGATGATCTGGTGACCAAGGGGACCACGGAACCTTACCGCATGTTCACCTCCCGAGCGGAGTATCGGTTGCTGTTACGTCAGGACAATGCGGACTTTCGGTTAAGCGATCTGGGTCATGAGGTGGGTTTGCTGAAGCCGACTGCGCACAGGCAATTCACCGGGAAGCGGACTCAGGTGGAGGAGGAGTTACAGCGACTCAAGTCTACAAGGATTGGACAGCATACCTTGGAGGAACAGCTGCGCAGGACTGAAGTGGTTTATGCGGATTTGCCGGCACGTAGGGAGGATTTATCGGCTGACGTGATTCAGCAAGTCGAGTTTGCAGTCAAATATGCGGGTTATGTACAGCGGCAGCAGGCTGAGGTGGATCGACTTAAATCATTGGAGGAGAAGATCATACCGGAGTCGATGGATTACGCGTCGCTGCGGGGGCTTAGGAATGAGGCCCGAGTGAAGCTGGAGACCATCCGTCCGCGGACGATTGGGCAAGCATCGCGAATATCAGGTATTACTCCGGCGGATATCGCTTTAGTAACGGTTTGGATGAAGCGTGGAGCAGGGGAGGGAAGGGGAGCTTGAGATGAGATTCACTGGGGGAGGATGAGGGCCGGGTCGGGATAGGCGGAGTCGCGAGACAGGGTAGGGGAGGAGTGGTGGGGCATGAGCTCCAACTTGTTTTGAAGCCTCTGCGGAGGGGAGGGGAGTCGTGTGGGTGGCTGGGTCGAGTGTGTTCCCCGGGGGTAGTTCGTGGTATCCATTGGAGCCGTTGGAGAAGATAGATTTGACACCCCTAGCCGTTGGACTAGCCTCGCCCAAAATTCCCTTCACATGAGATTTGGCATCAATACCTTTCTATTCACGTGCCCATTCAACAACGAGAGCACGAAATGGTTTAAAACCTTCAAGAAATGGGGTTTCGACAGTGTCGAGATCGCCATTAATGATCCCGAGGACATTGATCCGGCCCACGTCAAGGCCCAGCTGGACAAGCATGGTCTGGTGTGTGGTTCGGTCTGCGGGGCATTTGGGCCCGGTCGGGACCTTCGGGGGAACGCCAAAGACCAGAAGACTTCGCTCAAGTATATCAAGGCCTTGATTGACCACATGGTGGTGCTGGACTGCCCCTCCTTGATTGGGCCGGTGTATTCGGTGGTGGGCCGTAAGGGCGGTGCGGAGGCTGCCGAGTATAAGCGGCAGTGGGATCTGGTAGTGAAGAACCTGAAGGAGGTCTGTGATTACGCCCAGAAACGCGGCAAGCAGATCTGTCTGGAGCCCTTGAACCGTTTTGAGACCGACTTCATCAACACGGCCGACCAGGCCTTGAAGATGATAAAGAGTGTGCGCAGTCCGGCCCTCAAGATCCACTTGGACACGTTCCACATGAACATCGAGGAGAAGAACCAGGCAGCGGCCATCCTTAAGGTGGGCAAGCATCTGGGTCATCTGCACGCCTGCGGTAGCGACCGCGGCACGCCGGGGAATGACCATATTGACTGGGCTCCCATCGCCGGCGCGCTGAAGAAAGTGGGTTATGAGGGCGACGTGGTGATTGAATCCTTCACGCGCGACGTGAAGATCATTGCTGATGCGGCGGCGATTTGGCGCAAGATGGAACCGACGCGGAATGAAATTGCGGTGAAGGGCCTGGCATTTTTGAAAAAGACACTGGTATGAAAAAACTCACATCTCTCGCGCTTAGTCTTTCGGCTGCTGCGCTGTTGGTCTCCTGTGGCACGACCCAATCGGCCGATGGCTGGAGGAGCCTGTTCAACGGCAAGGATCTCACGGGTTGGAAGGGCAATCCGGAGCTGTGGTCCGTGCAGGATGGCGCCATCACCGGCGTTACCTCTGCGGAGAAGAAGCTGACTCATAACACCTTCCTTGTGTGTGAAGACGAGGAGCTGGTGGATTTCGAGCTGACCTTGTCCTACCGCATCGTGAACGGCAACTCGGGTATCCAATACCGGAGCAAGGTGATGAGCCAGGGCGAGTTTGGTCCGATCGTGGGCGGCTACCAGGCCGATTTCGAGGCCGGGAAGACTTACTCCGGGATTCTATATGAGGAGCGCGGTCGGGGCATCCTCGCCCAGCGCGGGCAGAAGACCGTCATCAGCCAGGGAGACGATGGCAAGACCAAGGTTGAAGTAGTCGGGTCGGTGGGATCCTCGGATGCCATTCAGGCGGCCATCAAGCACGAGGACTGGAACCACTACCGCATCGTGGCGAGGGGCAACCACCTGCAGCATTTCATCAATGGTATGCAAACTGTGGATGTCGTGGATGAAGAGTCCACTGCCGCCGCGAAATCGGGCGTGCTTGCGCTCCAGATCCATGTCGGCCCGCCGATGACGGTGCAGTTCAAGGATATCAAGATTCGTTCGCTGTCTGCAGAATAGCTTGCGAAGAAGCAGCGTCGAACACGGGTATGGATTCAAAATTGAGAGTTGGGATCATAAGCATCATGAGAGCAAAGCTGTTTCTATTTGTTACATGCCTGATGTTCACACTGGGGTTGGCGCAGGCGGCCCCGAAGAAAATCGTGCTGATTGCGGGCCCTGCGAGTCACGGCCCGGGCGAGCACGAGCACAACGCAGGCTGCAAGCTGATCCAAAAATGCCTCAGCCAGACCCCCGGAGTTGAGGTCATCGCCTACACCGGCTGGCCCAGTGAACCAAATGCCTTGGAGGGAGCGGCGGCCGTCATCATCTATTCCGATGGGGGCGGTGGCCATCCGGCCCTCAAGGGCAATCGGATGCAGCAGCTCGAGAAGGCCATCGACCAGGGCGCGGGGTTTGGTTGTCTCCACTACGCGGTGGAGATCCCTAAGGACAACGGCGGACCTCAGTGGCTCAAATGGCTAGGCGGCTATTTCGAGACCTTCTGGTCGGTGAACCCCTGGTGGACAGCTAAATTTAACACCTTGGCCAAACATCCCGTGACGCAGGGTGTCCAGCCCTTTGAGATTCGCGACGAGTGGTATTACCACATGCGGTTCCAGCCTGAGCTCAGTGGGGTCACGCCGATCCTGTCGGACCTCCCGCCAGAGGCGACTTTGGAACGTCCGGATGGTCCTCACAGCGGTAATCCTGAGGTTCGGGCGGCGGTGCTGGAAAGGAAGGAAGCCCAACATGTGATGTGGCTTTACGACCGACCGGACGGAGGCCGCGGATTTGGTTTCACGGGGGCGCACCTCCACAAGAACTGGGGTAACGATAACTTTCGCAAGGTTGTATTGAATGCTGTGCTCTGGATTGCGAAAGCCCCGATCCCCGAGAATGGGGTGCAGAGCACCGTTACAGAGGAAGACCTGAAAGCGAACCTAGATAAAAAGGGTTAATTATAAAACGGTTATGAAACTCAAATCCCTGGTGCTTCTCGGTGCGTTGATCACGCAGGTTGCGCTGCCTGCGCTTCACGCAGCCCCTGAGGCGCGGCATCTCGTTATCGTTGCAGGTCGACCCAGCCACCCTCCGCTGATGCACGAGTTCAACGCAGGATCGATCCTGTTGAACAAGCGCTTACAGGGTATTCCGGGTCTGCGCACGACCCTCATCACGAACGGGTGGCCGGAGAGCAATGAGGTGTTCAAGGATGCGGATGCGATTTTCCTCTACATGGATGGAGGTGGCGGACATCCGGCGATTCGGCCGGAGAACTTGGCGGTTTTGGGGGATCTCATGAAACAGGGAGTCGGTTTGGGATGTGCGCATTTTGCCGTGGAAGTCCCGGCGGACCGTGGCGGTCAGGAGTTCCGGGATTGGATCGGCGGCCATTACGAGCATGAGTTCTCCTGCAATCCGATCTGGAGCCCGACTTTCAGTTCATTACCGGCGCATCCCGTCACCCGAGGCGTGGAACCGTTCTCGGCGAAGGACGAGTGGTATTTCAACATGCGTTTCCGTCCGAACCACGAAGGGGTCATTCCCTTGTTGGTGGCAGCACCTTCCGATGATGTTCGCGACGGTCCCTACGTTTACCCGCAGGGTCCTTACGAGCACATTGTCGAGGCCACGGGCCGGGATGAAATCATGATGTGGTCGGTGGAACGTGAGGACGGGGGTAGAGGCTTTGGCTTCACGGGAGGCCATTTCCACAAGAACTGGGCCAATAATTCCTTCCGCAAGACGGTGTTGAACGCTCTGCTTTGGATCACGAAAGTGGATGTTCCACTGGATGGGGTTGAATCGGCCGCTGTGAGCGAGGAGGAGCTTTTGGAGAATCTGGACCCGAAGGGAGGTCCAAAACCGACGCTTGAATCCCTACGGGCCAGCGCCGCTCAGCCCTGTGCCTGCATGATGGTCGCCCAAAATCCGGCGCATCCAAGCCACAACTAGGTTCGGAAGCGGTCGGGAACGCGGATGTGGGGGCGGAGGCTTTAATCCTCCGCGGCCTCGGTCTGTTCGGCGCGTTGGATGAAACGCCGCGTCACCACCACAAAGGTGACGACGATCGAGACCGCAAAAACCACAACCAATAAGTCGCCAAAACTAATCATAACTCCGGAGCGGATCTATAGGGGTGAATGCCCAAAACCGCTCATAACCGAACGGTTGGGCGAATCTAATGACCTCGTTTGGGGTGTCAAGGCCTGACCACGATCTTGCCCTTGAGCTCTCCGGTTGCTCCAACCGTGCTGGATTCCTGCAACTGATGCGCTTCGGCCGCCCGTTCCAAAGGCAGAACCCGATCGATTGGTGCGCGCAACTTCCCTGTTTTCAACCACTTATTAATATTTGTGGCGCATACTTCCTGCTCTTCTGCGCTGGCATTAAACATGGCAAAACCGTGGAGGGAACAGCCCTTCACGTAGAATGGGCCGACGGGAAATGGGGGACGAGCGGTCCGGCCGGCCATCAGCACCATTCTGCCGCGCTTAGCCAGCGCTCCCACCACCAGATCAAAATCCGGTTCTCGCAACGTCTCCCACCAAAGGTTGACGCCCCCGGGCACCAAATCGGCCAGACTGCCAGCCAGATCCTGCTCTCGATAGAGGATCACCTCGTCTGCACCGTAGCCACGGCACAGCGCAGCTTTCTCCTCACTACCAGCAGTCGTCACAACCCGTGCCCCGCTCAGGGACGCCATCTGGACCACCATCGAACCCACCCCGCCACTGCCTCCCCGCACGAAAACCGCTTCACCGGAGCGCAGCGCCGCCTGCGCGAATAAGCCCAGATGGGCAGTGATGCCGACCAGAGCCACCGCCGCAGCCGATTCTGCATCCACCCCTTCTGGGCGCGAATACACCCACCCCTCATCCACGGCAACATACTCCGCCAAGGTGCCCTGACGTCCAAGCAGGCCCTGGTTGCTGCCCCAAACGGGATCTCCAACTTTGACTCGCTTTACCCCAGCGCCCACGGCAACGACTTCACCGGCAAAATCGCATCCGGGAATGAAAGGCCAGGGCACAGGCATCGCCACGGCACCGCTCCGGATGTAGGTGTCGATCGGGTTGACCGACGCGGCTTCGACGCGCACAAGGCATTGTCCGGGCCCTGCCTCTGGATTCTGGAAATCGCCGCAAACCAGATTCTCCGCCGGACCGGGTGACTCAATAAAAGCAGCTTTCATGAGATATCCTGAGATCACGGCAACAGACCCTGAAGTGAGGTGCCAAACAAGCCAAAACCAACAGGGCACCCGGATCTGAAGTCGACCCGGACTGAAAATCGAAGGTTGACAAAAAAGGCCGCTTCCAAAAGTAATCTTTACGGGAGTCAGCAGAAGAACTCAACGCTGACAGGAGTAAGTCATGATCTCAAACGAACGCCCGTCACCTTATGGACAGCGTCCGGTTTACGGCAGTAAGCCGCCGGTCGCCGAGGACACGCTGAAGAGCGAGAAGATTCAAATTGAGCGGAAGACATTTGTCTTCACTCTCAAGGAGAATCCTCGCGGCAGGTTCCTCCGGATCACCGAGGATGTTGGAGGACGACGGGATACGATTATTATCCCGGCGCCAGGCCTGGAGGAATTCAGTCAGATGGTGGAAGCCATGGCTCAAGCCGCTGCTGAAGATCTCCCGCCCGAAGCCTGATCGGCAGGGAGCCTTAGGGTCCACAGGGAATGGAACGGTCCGGCGTGGACCGAGCCACGGGATTGTTTTACCCTAAACGCTAGAGGACGGGCCTCAGTTCCCCTTCTGGCTCTCTGCTGGGCGCTGGGCAAGCCGGAAGCGGACGAAGCGAGAGTTCTTTCAGATGTTCGGACCAAAAGCCGAACTGCCTGAAGTCTCCGTTCGCCGACAGGAGGTCTTAAACCTACTAGAACGCGTAGACAGCACCGGCAGCTCAGGGCGTCCATCTTTGAGTGTACTTCACTCCGGTTGTTCGCCTCCTCCTGTCTCGAGCCAGGCACTCATCCAGCCAAAGGCCGACTCGGGCTACTCCTTCTTGGCAGCCCGTTTGGGCTTGGCTGCGGCCTTGGCGGCCTTGGGTTTGGCTGCGGCCTTGGCTTTGGAGGTAGCTCTCACCTTCGGCGCATCGCCCCACAACCCTTCCAAGTCGTATTTGCTCCGCTGGTCGGCACGCATCAGGTGCACGATCACGTCCGTGAAATCCATCACGATCCAGCCCGCGCTTAAGGTCCCATCAACCGTCCGGGCCTTCACGTGGTCTTCCTCCTGCAATCGGTCTTTGATCTCGCCTGCGATAGCCCGCAGATGCGGTTCGCTGCTACCGGTGGCCAATACAAAATAGTCAGTCACGCTGGAGATTTTCCTGACATCCAGCACGATGACGTCCTCCGCCTTTTTGTCATTGGCCAACTCCCGACAACGCAAGGCAAGCTTCCTAGATTCCATGTGCGAACACTGTCTCAGCCTTTTTCAAAGATAAAGGCGGTTTTTATGAATCAGCTCGGCAACTGTCTCCGTTGTCAGCAGGCGGATCGAGAGGCCTTGCTGCACCCTGGAGCGGATTTGTGAGGAAGAGAGAGCGAGAGGGAATCCGCGCAAATACACCCCTTGGAAAGGGAAGGGCAGGGGAGCCTGTGGTTCTGTGGGGCGTTGCACCACAATGAACCGGACGAGCTGCGCCAATTCGCCCGCTTCGCGCCACTGAGGCAACCCGCCCACGTGGTCGGCACCAATGATCCAGTGCAACTCCGCCTCGGGGTAATCCTCCGTATAGCGTCTGATCGTCTCGATCGTGTAGGAAAACCCACCCCGTGAGATCTCCTGATCATCGACACGGCACCACGGCAACCCGGCCAGCGCCAGACGGAGCATCCTGAGCCGAAGACCTGCGGGGGCCGGTTCGGAGTCCGGTTTGAAGGGGGACTTCGCTGCAGGAACGAAGCAGACTTGGTCCAGCCCCAGTTCCTCCCTGGCGGCCTGCGCCACCAGCAAGTGCCCGATATGCACGGGATCGAAGGACCCGCCAAAGATCGCCAACCGCAGCTTCCCGGAACTTCTCGCATCAATCATGGAATCCCACCTCCAAATCAGGACCCGTGGTTTCATCGGGAGCGGGAGTGCTGGCTGCCGGGGCAGGGGATGGGCTCCCGGATGGCTGTTCAAGCCCGGCGCCTGCCTGCCTCCCACGTCGTCGCACCGCCTCTCTCAGCAAGAACTCAATCTGTCCATTCACACTGCGAAAGTCTTCCTGAGCCCACGACTCCAGCTCTCGCCAGAGTTCGCCGTTGATTCTCAACAAAAATGCCTTCCTCGCCTCTCGCATCACGCGTTCTCGTCTGTGTTACGGGAAAAACCCAGAGCGGCCACAAAGGCTGCCGGATCTCCAGGGCTGACCACCCAGGTTCGTGCACCAAAATCCAATACCACCGCCAAGGAAGGGTCCGTGACCCACCAACGCTGCCAACCCAAGGTCCGGTTCCTAAAGTAACCGCTAAAGGAAAACAGGCCTCCGTTTCCGGCCACGCGCCATGCACCTCGAATGGCCGCCGGATCCCAACGGGCATCCCGCAGCCCATGAAGACTCTTCCGCGTTGTCCAGAACCACCGGCGGATTCTTAGCTCACCCCGGTCCAAACCGTAACCACGCACCGTAAAGCACGCGGAAGCCAACACTATTCCCCAAGGCCCCAGCATGCCAAGAGCCAGCGGCCAGCGAGATATCCCGCCCTCATGGGCACCCACCCAAATCCCCACCGGGAGCAGGAACAGGAGCGCACCCACCAGAACACTCACCCACCGCAGCGAGCGACACCATGGGGCTGTAAACTGAAGCGGGTTCATCTCCTCTTCCTCGCGCTCCGGAATCCTGCCTTAGCTGTAGAGCGTCCCGGCATTCACCACGGGGTGCACTTCGGTCTCCCCGCAAAGCACCACCATCAGGTTACTCACCATGGCCGCCTTACGCTCTTCGTCCAGCTCCACGACACCTTTCTGCGTCATCTCCTGCAGGGCCATCTCCACCATGCTGACTGCACCATGCACTATCTTGGTTCGCGCGGCGATGACGGCCTCAGCCTGCTGACGACGCAGCATGGCTTGGGCGATTTCCGGTGCGTAGGCCAAATGGGTCAAGCGGGCTTCCTCCACCACCACTCCCGCTTTGGCGAGCCGTTCCTGGAGCTCTTTCTGCAGGTCAGCTGACACCGCCTCCACCCCGCTGCGCAGCGTAATCTCGTTCTCCTCCCCGTGATCGTAGGCATACAAACTGGCCAAATGCCGCACGGCCGACTCGTATTGCACCCGCACGTAGGCCTCATAGTCATCGACGTCAAAGGTGGCTTGAGCCGTATCTTCAACCCGCCAGACCACGACGGCTGCAATTTCGATCGGGTTGCCGCCCTTGTCGTTCACCTTCAAGCGTTCCCCGTTCAGGTTTCTGGCCCTCAGGCTGATCTTGTAGCGCCCCAGATGCTTCGTCTGGCTGGTCTTTTGACCCGTGCCTCCTCCCGCAGTAGCCTTGCCGCTCCCGGCAGATTCGCCCAACGAGACGATGCTTCCATTGGAGTAGAAGGGGTTGCCCCAGTGAAAACCGCTCTTACGAACAGTCCCGCGATAGGCTCCAAACAGAACCAAAACCCGAGCCTCATTGGGCTGCAACGTGAAGAATCCCAACAGGATAAATGGAATCCCGATGATCATCAGAATCGCCAGGACAAAGGGAATCCACAGTGGATGACCTGCATCCTTGACCCCATAGGCGATCGACGCCACCAACATGGCTGGTCCGGCAAGGACATACAAAATAGCCACGGGTAACATGGGCCAACCGTTCAGGACACTGACCTGGCGTTCGCGATTCACCGTCACAGACTCGTTTTTCATAGTATTTCAGGGATTCTCGCCGACCCGAACAAGCTCGACTATCAATGTGATATCACAATGTAATTGTAAAGATAGGCGCGTCAAGTCCGTTCGATTCAGTATCCGCTATCAGCATTGGCACAGGACTCACTTTTCGGGCACCCCGGCCTCTATCTGAATAAACAAACCGAACCGCACGCGATGCTCAGCGGACCCATCCTCAACGCTCCGGCACGCGGGACCGGCCGTCAAGGGACCCAGACCACCCGCTCCCTCGGCACAGCCCGCTCTTGCAGCCCGTCCAAACCCGCGCATAGACTAGGCCCTCTTTCGTCAACATGACTAATACCTCGCCTGCACCGGAAACCCCTCAGGACTTCATCCGTGATATCGTCAGCGACGATGTCTCAGCCGCAAAGCACCAGCAGATCATCACACGGTTCCCGCCTGAGCCGAATGGTTACCTACACATCGGGCACGCAAAGTCGATCTGCCTGAACTTTGGCATCGCCCGCGACTTTCAGGGTTTCTGCCACCTCCGCATGGACGACACGAACCCCACCAAAGAGGAGGAGGAATATGTGGAATCCATCCAACGGGACGTCCGGTGGCTGATTTCCGGCTGGGCCGACCATGTTCTGCGGTACCAGCCTGAGACCTCCAAGCCGTTCTACGCCTCGGATTATTTCCAGAAGCTGCACGGCTACGCGGTTCAGCTCATTGAGGCCGGAAAAGCCTATGTCTGTGACCTCACGGCGGAGGAAGTGGACACCTATCGGGGCGCCCCGGACCAGCCGGGCAAGGAAAGCCCCTACCGCAACCGAAGCAGGGAGGAAAACCTGGACTTGTTTGGGCGCATGCGGGCGGGGGAGTTCCCGGACGGCTCGAAGACGTTGCGGGCGAAGATCGACATGACCTCATCCAATGTCTGGCTGCGTGACCCTGTGATCTACCGGATTCGGCATGCCAAACACCACCATACCCACGACCAGTGGTGCATTTACCCGCTCTATGACTTTGCGCATTGTCTGAGTGACAGCATTGAGGGGATCACGCACTCGATTTGCACGCTTGAGTTCGAGGTTCACAGACCCCTTTACGACTGGATTTTGGCCCAGCTCCCGGTTCCCGAGCCCAGACCGCGCCAAATTGAATTCGCCCGCCTGAACCTCAACTACACCGTCATGAGCAAGCGCAAGCTGCTCCAGTTGGTGAAAGAGGGACTCGTGGCCGGCTGGGACGACCCCCGCATGCCCACTATCGCCGGGCTCCGTCGACGCGGCGTGCCGCCAGCCGCCATCCGCACCTTCTGCCAGCGCATCGGCGTGACCAAATATGATGGCGTCACGGACGTCGCCCTCCTCGAATTCACCATGCGGGAGGAACTCAATCGCGCAGCCAACCGGACTCTCGGGGTTCTGCGCCCCCTGAAGATCGTGATTGAGAACTATCCGGAGGGTCAGGTAGAGGAACTGGAGGCCATCAACAACCCCGAGGATCCCTCGGCTGGCACCCGAAAACTCCCGTTCTCACGCGAGATCTATATAGAACAGGACGACTTCATGGAGGTGCCCCCCCCGAAGTTCTTCCGCCTCAAGCCGGGAGGGGAAGTCCGCCTGCGCTACGCCTACATCCTCAAGTGTGAACAAGTTGTGAAGAACCCGGCAGGTGAGGTCACGGAACTCCGCTGCACGATCGACCCGGATTCCAAGAGCGGAGGCAGCACGGCCTCCCGCAAGGTCAAAGGCACGATTCATTGGGTTTCGGCCGCCCACGCTGTCGATGCGGAGGTTCGCCTCTATGACCGGTTGTTTACGGTTCCTGAACCGGAGGGCGACCCGTCGGGCAGAGATTTTAAGGAGTTTCTTAACCCAGATTCACTGCAGGTCCTGCAAGGCTGCAAACTGGAGCCGTCGCTTAAGGAAGCCAAACCCGGACAGGCCTTCCAGTTTGAGCGGCTGGGTTACTTCTGTGTGGACGCGGCAGACTCAGGCAGCAACGCGCCGGGCGGCCAACTGGTTTTTAACCGCACCGTCGGCCTCAGGGATTCGTGGGCCAAGGAACAACGCAAAGGCTGAACCATGAACAACGCGGCCTTGGGGACATCCCCACTCCAGAGGGCCTGGTGCCTGGCCGTGATGTTGGCCAGCCTCGGCACCAACCCCGCCACGGCCAGCCCCGAACCGTCAGCTCTACCGTCGAGCTACACGCTGGTGGTCACAGGCGGTGAGCTGCTGACCGGGGCGATTCAGGATGCCCACACGCCCTTTATCACCCGAAGGCTCCTGCCGCTTGGCCTCCATTGCGCGCAGGTCATCGTGGTAGATGATACTCCGGCAGACCTGGAGTCAGCGCTGCAACAGGCTGCATCCCGGTCCTCTCTCATCCTCACCACCGGGGGCCTCGGCCCAACGGCCAACGATCTGACACGCCAAGCCCTCAGTCACTTCAACCAAATCCAGCTCAAGGAAAGCCCGGAAGTGCTCGAAGAACTGTCGCTTCGCTTCGAGAAACCCATCGAACAGCTGCCCGAAAACATCCGTCGCCAGGCGTCTGTTCCGGCCAGGGGCGGATTTCTCCCGAACGACCGGGGCACCGCGGTCGGACTCATCTTCCAATCGACAAACCTGACCTGTATTGCCCTGCCGGGCCCTCCTCGGGAACTCCAGCCCATGGTGGAAAACCACTTGGTCCCTTGGTTGCGCACCCGCCTGGGCCTGCCCCATGAAGCCCCCTCGGTAACAGTCCGGTTCGTCGGCATCGGCCAATCTGCGATCGCGAATGTCCTCTCTGAGCATCAAATCCTCCCTGCCAATGTGGTCTCCACCTCCACCTTTGAGGGTGGCCGGGTGGACTTCACTTTCTCCCTGAAAGAGGACTCGGCCACCGCTGCAGCCACGCTCCGGTCCATCGAGGATGGCCTCGCCCAACATCTGGGCCCCCATATCTACTCCATGGCCGGGGAGTCTCTGGAAGCAGTGGCTTGGAATAAAATGAAGTCGGCAGGGGAATCGCTGGTGATTGCCGAGGCCCAACAACCCCACCTGGCCAGTGCCTTTGCCCGGGCATTGAACCACGAATCCACCCGGCTCACCTGCCTTTCCGCCAATACCCTCGACAACCTTGCAAACCTCCTGCAACTCGCCACTCACCCTCATCCCTCCCAGCTCCAGACCATCGGGAGCGCCGCTCGCAAGCTGACCCAAGCCGACTGGGTCATCGTCTTAGGCCAATCCCCGGGACCTGGCCAGCCGGAACAAATCCTCATCGGACATCCCGATGGACGCTGGCTCAACTGGGAGATCCCCTCAAAGGAATCGCCCGAAACCGGCAAACCCAGCCTCGTCAACACGGTACTCAACCGTTTGCGACTGCTGGAGTGACGCATAAGGCGGGGAGAGGAGGTCAGTTACCCGGACCGTAGCCGGCAGCCTTTTAAAACCAGCTACGCCAAGAGAGCCAGTATCAGGACGCCGAGGACAATCCGGTAATAGCCGAAGCTCTCGAAGGTATGGGATTGAACAAACTTCAGCAGCCACCTCACAGCCACGAACGCTGTCAGGGCAGACACCACCAGGCCAAGGCCCAAATGACCCCAGGCAATGGGCTCAGCCGCCGGATCACGCAAGGCACTCACCAACTGCAGCCCTCCGGCTGCCAGTAGCGTCGGTACCCCGAGCAGGAAGGAAAACTCCACCGCCGCCTTCCGGTTCACCCCCAGAAGCAAAGCCACCAGGATCGTGCTGCCTGAGCGCGAGGCCCCGGGAAAGACCGCCGCCAGCAACTGACCCGCCCCAATCAGGATCGCCACTCGCCAGCAAATCTCACCCGCCAGCTCCCGCCCCCGAATCCAACGCTCCACCACCAGAAACAACACCCCGCCAATCAGGGTGGCCCAAGCCACCGGTACCGCCGTCTCCGGCAGTTCAAAGTGCATGGCCTTCAGAACCAGTCCGCCAACCGCAGTCACCCCGAACGCCGCCGCGAGCTTGAAAACATACTGCTGCGTCTCACGCTCACTAAACCGCGTTACAAAACTGCGTAACCGCTCGGTGAACACTGCCACCACCGCCACCACCGCCCCACTCTGAATCCCGACATTAAAAAGATCGGTCTGCCCGCCCAACCACTGCTCGGCAATCAACAAATGACCCGTCGAGGAAATCGGCAGGAACTCGGTGACCCCCTCAATCACTCCCAAAATAATCACAATTAACCAGTCGGGCACGCCGTCGGTTAGACGATAATCCCTCGGATGAGGCAAGCACGGACCGGAGATATCTGAGCCGTGGGCAGCCGCCAAAGCAGATATCGAAACCCCTGTCCAAGTAGATAAACCTTGAACACAAATAAACGGCAACAAGGACTCCTCGGCTCAGGACGTGAGAAGACCCATGAATGACCGGCTTCGCATCGCTCGGGTTTCCGAAAGCACTCCATTCTGACTCAGGCCGTTTTCTACCCACCCCGAGCCCCCCAACCTGGCCTTGAAACCGAACCATATCAGATAGACTCATGAGGATTTCGAAGCGGCCACGCATAGCGTTCAATGCTGATAGGAGCTTGCTGAGCCCCCGCTTCCAGAGCCTGAAAAATCTTGTTGTCAACGGTTTAGGTCGCACTTATGTTCGCGCCCATTGCACCTCTTCGGGTGTGGGCAGACCAGTTCTGGCCCTTAAATAAAAAAGTAAAACAGCGAACCAAACTGCAAGCAGGAGGAACCAACACATGAAGCAACATCATTGGACCCTGGCCCTGGCCTCTGTCGGCCTCGTCAGCCTCGGATCTCTCACCCACGCGGAAGAACAGGCGATGAGCCAAGTGCTCACGTCCGTTTCATCCACCACCCTGTCCGGTTACGTCAGCGCCGGCGCTGGCTGGAAACTCGGCGGTACCGGCGAAACCGGTATGAACATGCCCGGTCGTTTCAACGACGACATCGACAAGATGCAGGGCTTCAATCTCAACGTCGCAGCGATCAGCGTCGGCAAAGCCCTCAGCGATGAAGATCTCTGGGCTGCCGGCTACCAGGTCGACCTGCTCTTCGGCCCCGATGCCGTCGCTTACAATCCGGTCCTGGGCGGTGCCAATGCCGAAGTCGCCATCAAGCAGGCCTATGTGAACCTCCTGGTTCCCGTGGGCAACGGCCTCGACGTCAAAGTCGGCGTGCAGAACACCATCATCGGTTATGAAGGTTTCGACGTCTACGCGAACCCGAACTTCGGTATCTCCTACGGCTGGCAGATCGAACCCACCCAGCAAACCGGTGTCACGGGATCCTACCAGATCACCGAGGCGATCTCCTTCACCGGCGGTGTAGCCAATACGCATATCGCTGGTGTGAACACCCGCGGTCCGAACGACAAAGGCTACCTGGCTTTCCTCGGCGCGCTGTCCGTGACCGCCCCCGATAGCTGGGGTGCCCTCTCGGGTTCCAGCTTCACCGTCGGCGCCGTCGGTGGCGATCTGGCCGGTAACGGTGGACCCGCGACTTACGCCAACAACTTCTACGCCGGCTTCAACCTGTTGACCGGCCTCGAGGGCTTCTCTGTCGGTGGTGCTTTCGATTATCAGGACACCGCCTCCGAGAGCTACGTTTGGGCTCTGGCCGGCTACGCCTCGTTCGCTGCAACCGAGAAAATCACCTTGAATGCTCGTCTGGACTACACCCGTGGTTCCGACGGTATCTGGAGCAGCGCCGGTCTCAACACCGGTGGTTTGACGGTGAATGACAAAGCTGACGAGTTGTTCGCCGTTACCGGCACGCTCGACTACCAGCTGTGGGCCAACGTTCTCACCCGTCTCGAGCTCCGCTGGGACACTGCCTTGGACGACAGCAGGCCCTTCGGTCGTGAAGACGACAACGCCATCACCCTCATGGCGAACATGGTTTACATGTTCTAAGGTGTAGGCGCTTAGAATCACTAAACCCCGACCGGGCATCCGGTCGGGGTTTTTCTTTGGCACGCTTGGATTCTCCCAAGGGACAGCCGTAGCAATGGATCGGGCAGGGAAGGGGATGATCGGTTCCCCGTGGGAAAACGCTTAGGGAATGGCTTGGCAGACCTGGACAAGGCCTCTTCGGCCACGACGCGGTGCGGCGTCCCTGACTTTCATCCTGCGGTGGCAGTAACGCGGCAGCCAATACGCGCACGGAGAGCAGAAAGGATGCTATGCGCGGCGCCAGCCGCTCCTGACTGAACTGCCATACCGATCCACTGACTTACCGCCTTCCACCCCTACTCACCACCTTCTTCAGACGCGTCCTCCCGCCGGGCAGCACGCCGGTCCCGACCCACATCGGCCGGGATACCGCGTTTGGCGCCAGCGATAAAGTCCAACATCTTCACGGACAAATCGCCCTTGAACTGTTTCCGCGCTTCAGCGACAGCTGCTGTCAGGCCCAGATCGCCGCGGAATAGAAAACGGTAGAGCCGACGCAATTCTGTGCGTTCTTCACTACTCACACCGGCCCGGCGCAGTCCCACCACGTTGAGGCCGCAGATCGCGTTGGGCCCGCGAGCCATCACAAAAGGCGGCAGATCCATGCTGATGGCTGCACCCCCTTGCATCATGGCAAACGTCCCGATCCGGACAAATTGATGTACCAGACAGCAACCGGAGATCACTGCCCGATCCTGAATGTCCACATGGCCGCCAAGCAACGTGCCGTTGGCGATGATGCACTGGTTGCCGATCCGCGTGTTGTGGCCCACATGCGCCCCAGCCATGAGCAAATTCTGCGAACCGATTACGGTATCCTCTGTCTCGTCGGTAGCCCGGTTCACGGTCACATGTTCCCGGAAAGAATTCCGGTCGCCAATCACGGTCCTTGAAGGCGCCCCACGGTATTTCAAATCCTGCGGGATGTTCCCGATCACTGCGCCAGGGTGGAAGATGTTCCCTTCACCGATGCGAGTCACCCCGCTGAGGTGCACATAAGGGCCTACCTTGCAGTTCGCCCCCACCACGACTCCCTCCTCGATAATCGCGTAAGGCCCCACCTCCACGGTCGAGTCCACCTCCGCCTTCGGATGAATGATTGCAGTCGGATGGATCATAATCAGGTCCAGCTAAAGCTTGGTTAGTTATTCAGCTATAAAAATAGCCCAGTTCACGCAGCGACACATAATCGCGCTCCCTCTCAGCCACGCGACGCCCGAGGATGATGTGGTCCAGCACTTCTATTTTCAATAGTTGTCCGCCCCGAATTATATCCCGGGTCACGCGGATATCCGCCTCCGAGGGTGTGGGATCTCCACTCGGATGGTTATGCGCCAGGATCAGGGCCGCTGCCCCGGCTGCAATCGCGGCCCGGAACACTTCCCGCGGATGCACCAGGAGAGTGTCCAACGTGCCGCTGGCCAGCCTTTCCACCCGCAACAACCGCCTGCGGGTATTCACCAAGACCACCTGCAGCTGCTCCACTTCATAGGACCGGTTCTCCTCACGCAACAGCTCCACCACCCGCTCAGGGGTGTCCAACAATGGCGATTCCGCTGCCGACTCCCGCGCCAGTCTCCGCGCCAGGGTCAATGCCGCAATCACAGTCACCGCCTTGTCCGGACCAACCCCGGGCACTTCACACAAGGCCTCGACAGAAGCCCGCGTAAGCGGTTCCAGCCCGCCTGCACGCTGTAACACGGCCTGGGCCACCTGCAAGGCCGACAAACCCTTCGTGCCAGTGCGCAATAAGATCGCCAGCAGCTCGCTGTTGGACAATACCTCCTGACCTTCCCGCAACAGACGTTCGCGAGGTCGGTCCGAGACCACCATATCCTTCATCCGTAGGGAATCCGCCATCTCCTTGTGGCGGGGATTACGCCACATTCCCGGTGCCTGCGAAAAGCAAAACCTCGTCAGTCAGACTCTGGTTCCACCCGGTAGGGTTCAAACTCGTTCTGCAAATGGGGCGGTATACACAGGCGAATTCGCGTTACCCCATCCCCGTGGTGGAGCTTCAGCACTTGTCCCGCCGCATAGGCTCGAGCCAACACCGCCGGCATCTCATGGGGAATATCCAAGTCCAGCTGGTCCCGCTCAGGCCGTATCCGCGCACCCAGCTCCGCCAACAGGTCAGTAAAACCTTCCCCCGTCCGCGCGGAAACCGCCAGAGAACCGGGATACTTCTCCAGCCAAAGCCGCAGCGCACCCTCGTCCATCACTTGATCCGCCTTGTTGAATACCAGCAAGGTCGCCTTATCCTCCGCACCCAACTCCGCCAAAACTTCCTCCACCGCCCGCATTTGCTCCTCACAACCCGGATGACTCACGTCCACCACGTGCAAGAGAAGATCCGCCAACACCACCTCCTCCAGCGTCGCCTTAAAGGCCTCCACCAACCCATGCGGCAGCTTGCGGATAAATCCCACGGTGTCAGATAACAAAATGTCCTGGTTCGTCGGTAGATGGAGCCGACGGGTCGTGGGATCCAATGTCGCAAACAACTTGTCCTCCGCCATGACCTGCGACCCCGTCAATGCATTCAACAGGGTCGACTTCCCCGCATTGGTGTAACCCACAATGGAAGCCAGAGGCCAGGCATGCCGACGTCGTCCCGCCCGCTGGGTCGACCGCTGCTTCCTCACCTCCTCCAGTTCACGGTTCAAACGGTCGATTCGCTCCTGCACCCGGCGCCGGTCGGTCTCGAGCTGCGTTTCCCCATCACCACGCATCCCAATGCCACCCTTCTGCCGCGACAAGTGGGTCCAGAACCGCGTCAACCTCGGCAATAGATACCGCATCTGAGCCAGCTCAATCTGGAGCTTTCCCTCACGCGTCCGGGCGCGCTGGGCGAAAATGTCCAGAATCAGCGAGGTCCGGTCCAATACCTTGCACTCGAAAATCCCTTCCAGGTTTCTCGTCTGTGCGGGGGTCAATTCATCGTCAAAGATGACCGTATCGACCTCCCGCTCCTTGCATACACCCGCTAACTCCTGCGCTTTCCCCGTGCCAATAAACGTGGCCGCCAACGGGTTGTCCAGACGCTGCCGACCCCGCCCCATCACCTGTCCACCCGCGCTGCCGGTAAGGGCAGCCAACTCATCGAGGCACTCGTCCGTCGACAACCCTGTGCGCGAGCGCAGGTCTACCCCGACCAGAAACACGCGCTCGGTCTTCTTCAGCGAATTATCAACCAACGACTTCATATTTGGCCCGTCATCCTCTCCTCATGCCGAATACTGACCTGAGGTTCTTCCAACCTTCTCAATATTTTCTGGAGAGTTTCAGCGACTGGCTCAGCTACCTTGACCTCCAACCGTTCTGCCGGCAACTGACGATCAAACCAGTTCCTTTGCCGCCGCGCAAATTGCCACGTTCGTTTCTTCACGCTATCGATGGTCGATTGCAGATCCCGCTCACCACGCAAATGCTCCACTACCTGACGATACCCGATCGCCTGCATAGCCACGCGGTTTCCTTCCAAACCCATGCCCAAAAGCCTGCGCGTTTCATCCACCAGACCTTCGGAGAACATCTGGTCCACTCTGCGGTAAATGCGTTGCTTCAAATCTTCCGGCTCGCGTCTCAGCGCAAGGAACGGAGGTAGATCCACCTCTCGATCTTCCCAACTTGAACGATGTTGAACCGCACCGGTGCCCGTCATCCGCAGAATCTCCACCGCCCGGTAAACCCGACGCGGGTTCTTCAAATCTATACGCTGGTAGGTCTCAGGATCCTTCTCCTTCAGTTCATCCACCAGCAGGGGCAGGGGAGTTGCCTCCAACTCCTGCCTCACCTTCGGATCCGATTCGGGCGCAGTGCCGATGCCGCCCAGCAACGCCTTGAAGTAAAGTCCAGTCCCCCCACACAAAACCGGAATGCCACCCCGACCTAAAATGTCCTGAATACAAGCCCTCGCACTCGAACAAAAGTCCGCCACGTTGAACTCCTGCTCCAAACCCACCACATCCAGCAAGTGGTGCCTGACCCTCGCCCTTTCCTCCAAATCCGGTTTCGCCGTCCCAACATCCAGTCCACGGTAAACCTGCATGGAATCCACGCTCACCACCTCCCCGCCAATCTCCCCAGCCAGCGCCACCGCCACCGCACTCTTGCCGCTGGCCGTCTCCCCTCCTATCCAGATACCCGATTCAATGCGCTTCAGCTTCACCTGATCTCAGAACACTCATCCCCCGGCTTCACCCGTCTCCGCTTTTGAGCCATCTTTCTCGTCCTTCTGCCACGACATGAGGAAAACCAGGCCCACCCCCGTGCAAATCGCCACATCCGCCACGTTAAAAGCAGGAAAACCCAATTCCCTACCCCCTCGCCGTTCCAGGTAAAAATAGAGGAAATCAATCACATGACCCTGAAAAAACCGGTCCGTCAGGTTTCCAATAATACCTCCAAAAATCAGACCCAACGAAAACTGCCCGCCCAATGTGTGCACATCAAAGTGCCGACGGCTCACATACAGCACCACCAACGCCACAAGGGCAAATAAACCGAGCCACATGTTGCTGCGGGATGCCTCGTTGAAAAGACTCCAGGCCGCACCACGATTGGTCCAGTGCACCAAACGGAAAAATCCTTCCACCACCACCTTCTCATCCGTCGGACCCAGCCAGCGCAACACCGCCATCTTCGTAATCTGATCAAAGACCAGAACAACCAGAGCAATTAAACCCATCCGAGCGGTCGGCCCCATCGCTCGCCATCCCAACACACCCGCCCGCCTCGTCGGCACCACCGGGCTATGCTCTCCAGCAGACACAGGAATATATCACTCAGGGCCAGCGCTCACGCTCCATGCCCTCAACTCGATGCCCCTTAGCTCATGCGCATCGGCATGATGACGTAGAGAAACGGGCCGTTGGTGCGAATCACCCCGGGGCTCAACTCGTCCGTCAGCTCCAAAAACACCTCATCATGGTCCAGCGCCTTGAGCGGATCCATCATGTAGGCCGGATTGAAGGCAATCGCGATGTCGTTCCCCTTGTAGTTTACCGCCATGCTTTCGCGGGATTCTCCCACGTCCGGCGTGTTCGCGGTGATCGAGAGGTTGTTCTTCGTGAAAGCCAGCTTCACCGAGTTCGACTTCTCGCTGGTCATGATCTCCGCACGCCGCAGCGCCTGAAGCAACTCCTCGCGCACCAGCGCAATCCGCTCACCCGCCTCGCCAGGAATAACCTGCCGGTAATTCGGATAATTCCCCTCAACCAGCTTCGTGATCACTAAGGTGTTCAGATCACCCTCAGCTTTGATCTCAAAGGAAGCCTGGTTTTCCGTCACGCTGACCTCAACCTCACCCCCGGCCTGCAGCAAGCGGTTCAGTTCATTGATCGCCTTGGTGGGCACGATAAACTCCACCGCGCTGTCCCCAAAATCCACATCCTCATCCGTCAGGGCCAACCGACGCCCATCCGTGGCCACCATGGTGAACTTGTGATCTTTGAAGCTGAAGAAAATGCCGTTCAGCACATAACGCGTCTCATCGGTCGAAACCGCGAATGACGTCCTCCGCAACATCCCCTTAAGGGTCTCTTGGGCAATCGTCAGGCTGCGACTCTCATTGAACTTCGGCAGGGGAGGGAATTCCTCAGCCGCCAGACCATTCATGCGGTAATAGGAACCGCCAGCCTTGATCTTGCAGCCGTTCTTCTCATCCACCTCCAGGTCAATGTCTCCCTCCCCAAGCTCACGCACTATGCTCACCAGCTTCTTCACCGGCAGCGTAATCGTCCCCTCCTTCTTGACCTCCGCAGCAACCGCACTGGAAATCGTCACATCTAGGTCCGTAGCAGTCAGATCCAAGCGACCTTCCCCTGCACGCAACAACACGTTGGACAGAATCGGAAGTGTCGTCCTCGAACTAACTACATTCTGAACGGACTGCAGCCCGTTCAAGAGCTGCTCTTTGGCTACGGTTAATTTCATGAACGGCCTAATATGGTACTCTCTTCAAGAAAGGAAAAGACTCTTATTAAGGGCTGTGGATAAGGCAAAGAATCTGCACTGTCAAGGTCGCCCCAACGAGTTACAAAAGTTTCACTGTCCCAATATCTACCCGCATTTCTCCAAACATCTACCCGTTTCTTTGTGCCCCGTGGATAAGTCCTAATTTATTCACCTACTGTCCACATGCTCTTGGGAGGTTCTACGCAAACGCCATCCACCCAAAGCACCTCAACTCCCGCGACCCGAAGGAGCCTGAGGAAGCCAACGACGCATAATTGACTCAAACCGGCCATCCGTCTGGATCGACTGCAAAAACTGGTTTACCGACTCCAACAAAGCCGTATCCCCCTTCCTCACCCCCCAGGCAAGCTGTTCGTCGCTCAGCAGGAATGGCAACGACGCCAATCCCTGAGCTTCGTAGGTCCCCGCCAGCCACCAGATTAAGGTGGCATCAGCGATAAACAGATCGATCTTCTTCTTTAAGAGTGCTTTAGCCCCATCTTCCCCTGTCCTGTAGCTCTTGCGCTTGGCTTTGGGCCATTCCTGGCGAACCAGAAAATCCCCAGTCGTCGCGCCTTTCACCCCAACCGGGTTCGACATGCCAGCTTGGAATCCCAACAGGTACTTGCCGCGATCTTCGCCCCGAACCAGCGCCATCTGACCCACCTTTAAATAAGGGTTCGAAAAATCCACCTGCATCCTCCGCCCCTGAGTGATCGACATGGACGACATCAGGATGTCCACCTTCCCTTTGCTCAGTGACGGGATTAAATCCTCCCATTTCAGAGGAACAAATTCCACCGGCCTTCCCAAGGACTCACCCAGAGCCCGCGCACAATCCGCCTCCAGGCCAATATACTCCCCACCTTCCTTATAGATCATGGGAGGAAGATCCGGGGTTACCCCAACTTTTAGGATCTTCGGAACGCTCTGGGCCCAGCTCGACACAGTCAGGCCCACCAACAGGCAAAAAGAGGCTAGTATTCGATGCATCTTGTTCTCTCTCTTGTTGTTATACCATAAAACTAACGGCCGCTCTTCATCAGCGACTCTATCTCCTTCGCTTCAATCGGAATATCCTCCATCAAATCCACTACGCCGGATTCGGTCAGAACAACGGTGTTTTCCAAGCGCACGCCAAACCCCTCCTCCGGAATATAGATCCCCGGCTCAACAGTCAAAACCCAGCCCGGACCCATGGGTTCATGCATGAACCCCACATCATGCACATCCAAACCAATGGGATGTCCCAAACCATGCATGAAATACTTCTTGAGCGCCGGATAATTGGGGTCCTGTTTTCGTATCTCTCTGGTAGTGATTAACTTAAGATCAACCAGCTCGCGTTCTACAGCCGCCTCGGCCTCCTTCTGCCAATCCCGATGCAGCTTGCCCGGGGCTATCGCCTGCGTCATCGCGCGCTGGACTCTCAACACTGCGTCATACACCTGACGCTGACGTCGGCTAAACCGCCCGCTCACAGGGATGGTCCGCGTCAAATCCGAGTTGTAGAGCCCATATTTCGCCCCGACATCCAGCAGCAAGACATCCCCCGACCGGCATTCGCGACTGTTCTCCAGATAATGCAGGATGCAGGAGTTGGCCCCGGCGGCAATAATCGGCGTGTAGGCGAAATCCCCACGGTTCCGAATGAACTCGTGGGCGAACTCAGCCTCCACCTCGTATTCCCCAATTCCAGGCTTCACCTTCCTCAAAACCCGGGCAAACGCCTTGCCGGTAATGCGGCAGGCATGGCGGATCATCTCCACCTCCTCCTGCGATTTTTCGACCCGCAGTCGATGCATCAACGGAGCCAGCCGCTTGAAATCATGGAGCGGATACTCACGCTGGCAGTCACGGATGAACCGGAGCTCACGCGTCTCCACTTCCACCGACGCACGCTTGTGCTCATTGTGGTTCAGATACACCTGCTCCGCATCCCCCATCAAACGCCGGAACTCGGCTCCAAATGCCGATAACCACTGAATATTCGAAATCCCAGAAATCTTTCTCGCCTGCTCCCGCTCCAGCTTGTGCCCCTCCCAGGTCGCCAAATGAGGATTCGGTTCACGCAAAAACAGGATCTCCCTCATCCGCTCATCATGGGCGTCGGGTGCCAATACCAGGATCGACTCCTCCTGTTTGATCCCGCACAGGTAAAATAAATCCGAGTTCGGCTGCAAACGGAGCGTGCCATCCGCATTGGTCGGCAAAACATCGTTAGCGTTCAATACGGCCACCGAACCCGATGGCAAAAACTCCCGCAACCGCTCGCGGTTCCGACGGAAAAAACTCGCACCCAACTCAGGGCTTCGAACAGGACGACGTTTCATAGCTGTATTGGTATGGGACCGGACGAGCTGCCACGTATTCAGTCCTCTTCGGCGAATCATGCACTCTTACAAGGTTGCGCCAAGCAAGAACGGGGCGTATGTACCCACACCGAACCCTCAAATCAGACAAGGACCCCTATCATGAACACAAAGCTATTCTCTTCCCATCGACGTCTGGCCTGCTCGCTTCTCCTCGCCCTAACCCTCTCGCCTCTCGCCCTGCTTGCCCAGGAAAACCCCCAGGAACTGCGGATGCGTGCCCGCCGGATCCAGCAGGAAGTCGAGGAATTGCGCGCTCATGGCCAGCACGAAGCCGCACTCCGTCTCGAGGCCGAACTGCGGGAAATCAAAACCATCGCTGCCAGGAACCAACAGCAACAAAACCCAGAAGCCCAGGAACTACGCCAGCTCCACCGCAAACTTCGTGAACTCCGCGCCAACGGCCGACTCGATGCCGCCGCGGAACTCGAACGCGAAATCGATCGCCGCCAAAGTCGTGGCCCCCAGCCTGAGCCACCCCAGGGCCCTGAAGCGTTCGAACAACAACTGCACCACCTCCAAACCGCTATCGATCACCTCCACGCCGCCGGAATGCATGAGGTTGCCGAACGCCTCCAGCAGGAAGCCAACCAGCGCCGCGAACATCTCAAGAACCAAATGAACATGGAACGTCCCATGGCCCGCGTCGGACAGGAACTGGGCCGCATGCAGGACCAAATCCACGAACTCCGCAGCCAGCTCGAGGATCTGCGTCGACAACTGGAAGATCTGCGCCGCGAAGGACACTAGCCCGCCCCTGACAGGGCCGTTCAGAGCACTACCCCGGGCTCAGAAAGTCTTATGCTGTTTGCCGCGTTCTGCGCGGCAAACAGCGCGGTCGTCGAAGAACCACCGGCGCATGTGGCCTCCGAGCCAACGCATCCCCGCTCCTTAGCTCCGGCCGCGAGTCCGGAGCTAAACATAATGATGTCCACCGCCGTCATTCCCATCCCCGTCCAAGTCGATCAGAATATCCCGTGGCTCAGCGCCCTTGCTCGGCCCCACAATACCGCGGTCCTCCAGTTCATCCATGATCCGTGCAGCCCGTGTGTAACCCAGCCGCAACCTCCGCTGTAACAGGGATACACTCGCCTTCTGCTCAGTGCGAATCACCTCCACGCACTGCTCAATCAGGTCCTCGTCCTCCGAGGAACCACCCTCCGATTCAAAGCTCGATACCGGCTTGGAAAGCTGACGGTGAATATCGGTCTCATAGCTGGGCTTGCCCTGCTTGCCAATAAACTCCACCAGGTCATTGATCTCCTGATCGGTAATCAATGCACCCTGCACCCGAATCAGCTTCGCCGATCCCGGGGGCAAATACAGCATATCGCCCTTGCCCAGGAGCTTGTCCGCACCCATCGCATCCAAGATCGTCCGCGAATCCACTTTCGACGCCACCTGGAACGCAATCCGCGCCGGAATGTTCGCCTTAATCACACCCGTGATCACGTCCACACTCGGTCGCTGCGTGGCCACAATCACGTGAATGCCAGCCGCACGCGCCATCTGCGTGATGCGCGCAATCGCCATCTCCACATCCGCCGGCGCCACCAACATCAAGTCGGCCAACTCGTCGATGATCACCACGATGTAGCTGAGCCTGTCCGGGATCACGATGTCGTCCTCGCGCGGAACCACAATCTCCTCATCCACCTCCACCGCGAAACCATCCGCACCCGCTTCAATGTTCTCCCGCTTCGCCCGCAGCGGGAGTTCCTGCTGTTGATCCTCCACCGGCTTGTGCTTGGGCCGGTCATTGAACGACTTGATATTGCGCACCCCGACTTTCGCAAAGATCTGGTAGCGTTTCTCCATCTCGCTGACGACCCATCGCAGCGCCAGAATAACTTTCTTGGGATCCGTGACCACCGGTACGACCAAGTGCGGCAGGCTGTTATACTGCTGCAACTCCACCACCTTGGGATCGATCATCACAAAGCGAAGCTGGTCCGGCGGAAAGCGGAACAACAACGACGCAATCACCGAGTTGATGCAGACGGACTTGCCGGATCCGGTGCTGCCGGCAATCAGCATGTGCGGCATGTCAGCCAAATCAGCAATAATGGGATGGCCGTAAACATCCTTGCCCAAGGCCAGCGGTACCCGGGCCTTGGTCTTGGTCCACTCCGGCGCCTCCAGCAGGTCCCGCATGATGACCTTCGTCTTCACCGCGTTCGGCACCTCAACACCCACGGAACTCTTGCCCGGCACCGGGGCCAGGATGTTGATTCGCTCCGCCTTCAACGCTGCCGCAATGTTATTGCTGAGCCCGGAAATGCGCTCCAGCTTCACCCCGGGCGCCGGATGCAACTCGTAACGCGTAATGGTCGGACCCTTGGTGATGTCTCCGAGTTGCACCTCAATCCCGAACTGCGCCAGGGTGCTCTGCATCAGCCGCGCATTAGCCAACAAAGCCTCCTTGGTGTCGGTCGGCTGGATATTGGTGTCGGGCAGATTCAACAAATTCAGCGACGGCAACTGGTAGTCCCCGATAACGGGTGTCGAAGCCACGGTAATCGGTCGCCTTCTCGGCGCCTGCCCCAGACGCACCTTGGGCGCCGGAAAAGCAGGCGTCTGTCCTTCCGATTCCTCCGGGTTCTCCTCCCCACTTCCGGAAACTTCATCGCCCGGTTCTTCCTCTGATCCATCGCTTCGTTTGCGCCCCAAAATGTCCGCAGCCGAGGCAGAACCTACCACCCGCTCGCCTTCCTCCTCCCCTTCCGCGCCGGATTCTTCGAAGGACACCCCGTCCACCACAACCTCGTCAGTCTGCTCCTCCACCTGGGGCTCCTCCTCGGGGCTATCCTCGATTTCCTCCTGAAACGGCCGCGGGCGCGGCATGCTCAGGTCACGAATCTGAATGTTCGGCTCCGGCTCGGGCTCCGGTTCAGGTTCGGCCTCAGGCTCAGGCGCCACCTCGGGCTCTCCGATACTCTCCCCGTCCTCGGCCTCACCCGTCTTGACCCGCTCCTTCTCCAGTTGCCGCTCCAACTTGCGGGCCTGCCGCTTCAACTCCTTCGCCCGACGCTCCAGATCCTCCTCACTGAAGCTCACCTCCCGACGGGACTCGCGCCACTTCAACCAACACAGCCTTAACCACGCCCCCAGCTCGAAGTTCGTCAAATACAACAGCGAAATCAGATACAGCGTGCCGTAAATGATCGTCGCCCCAACCACCCCGAAGAAACCAAAGAAATACTGGTTCATGATCACCCCGATCGATCCCCCGGCCGGGTTGCGAATGTTCGCATGCAATTGAGCCAAAAACGCCCGGTCCCCATATAAATCCAACATCCCCATGCACACCAGAATCAGCACCAGCGACCATAACCAGCGCCGATGAAAATAGGCCATCAGCTGGAATAAATAGCTCAGCCCGAACATGAACAACAGGATGGGCAGCACAAACGCCGCACCCCCCATCAGGAAAAACAAACCGGAAGCCGCCAGAGCCCCCGCCCGCCCAATCCAGTTGTGCGCCACCTCATTCACGTCGGTCGCCAAATGCGGCACGTCCGCCGAATCAAAGGTGAATAGGGCAGCAATTAATAACAACGACCCGCTCAGGAGCAGGATACCCACCACATCACCCAAACCCCGGGCAGCAGGAACGCTGGAACTGTTTCGACGACTCACGCCGTGAAACTAAGCCAGCCCAACCCCGGCTAGAAGTGGAAAGTTGGCCCGCCGCTTTTCACCTTTTCCCTGCGCACTCACCACGTCTACTCTCCCCCCGTGGCCCGTACCTGGTGGAAAACCCTGAAACGACTCAAAATCGAAATCCTCGGCCTGCTCGATGACTACCGAGTCGCCTCCCAGGACCAGGACCGCTTGCACCCCTTCAAGCGTTTCATCCACTTCTGGATCCTCGTCGTCCGCAGCTTCCTCAAGAACCGATGCATGATCCGAGCCACGGCCCTCGCTTACACAACCCTCCTTTCGCTCGTCCCCCTCCTGGTCGTCGGCCTCGGTGTCACCACCAGCATGCTCAAAACCAACCAGGACAACACCCGTGATATGGTGGAAAGGGTCATCGATAACCTCGTGCCCCAACTCAGGGAAATGCCCTCAGCCACTCCCAACCCGGGAAAAACCCCCGCCAGCAAAGAAGAGGGCGCTGAGGACCAAATCACCGCAGAGGAAACAGCCAACCCTGCCACCCCCCAGCCCAGTGCCCGGCAGGAAGTGATCGAGACCATCATGGGCTTCATCCGAAATAGCAACGCCGCCGGCCTCAGCGCCATTAGTACGTTCACGCTCGTCCTCGTCGCCATCGGCCTCCTCAGCACCATCGAAGCCACGTTCAACGATATCTGGGGCGTCACCCGCGGCCGCAGCTGGTTCGCCCGCATCATCCAATACTGGGCCGCCATCTCCCTGGGACCCACCATCATCCTCTTCGCCACCACGTTCGCCGTCGGCACCCAGTTCGAAACCTTTCAGGACAAAATCTTCGGCACGGTCGGCCTCTCCACCATCCGCCCTTTCCTCACAGAAGTCATCGCCCGCCTCCTCCCCCTCGTTCTGGTCAGTGTCGCTTTCGCTCTCCTCTACCAACTCATGCCCGCCACCGCCGTCCACTGGAAAGCCGCCGCCGTCGGTGGCCTGGTCTCCGGGCTCCTCTGGTGGCTGAACGGACAATATACCGCCGTCTTCGCCTCCAAGGTCGTGTCCTACAGCACCGTCTATGGCAGCGCTGCCGTCCTGCCCGTCTTCCTGCTCGGACTCTACCTGTCGTGGCTCATCCTCCTCTTCGGTGCCCAAGTCAGCTACGCCTTCCAAAACCGCCGCACCTATCTCCAGGAAAAACAGGCCGAAATCATCAGCCAACGCGGACGGGAACTCACTGCGCTCCGCATGATGACTGAAATCGCCCGCCGCTTCCATAAAGGCGACCCGGCACCTACGGTGACCGAACTCGCCGATAACCTCCGTGTCTCCTCCCAGCTGCTCGCCCGGTTGCTCCGGCTCCTCAAGGAAACCCGCCTGATCACCGAAGCCAGCACCACCGTCCCCGGCTACCTGCCCGCCCGCCCAATCGACCAGATCTCCTGCGACGATATCCTCGAAGTCCTGCGCAATAGCCCCGAACAGGGCAGGGGAACCAAGGTCGCCTCAGATGAACCCGATGCCGGCCCCCTTTCCCAGGCCTACGAATCGATCTGCTCCACCAGCCGACCCGTCGCCCAACAACAAACCCTCCGCATGCTCGTCGAATCCGCCATAGACCAGAAGCTGCCCGCCTCCGACTCCTGACCCCCGACTCCCCTTCCCAAAGCTTGCCGCTTCGCCCTTTCCTCCCTAGCCTCCCCGCGTGATTGGTTTTCTCCGCATCGTAGGCATCATCAACGCAGCCCTCTGGTTCGGTGGCTCGATCTTCCTCACGTTCTTCGTCGGTCCAGCCTTCTTCTCAGATCCCATGATCGAGCTGCTCACCAAACCCTACGCCGGCGCCGCAGCCCAAATCGTCCTCGAACGCTACTTCACCCTCCAGATCATCTGCGGCCTGGTCGCCTTCGCCCACCTCATCGCAGAATCACTCTACCTCAGCCGCCCCATCCTCCGCTGGTCCCTCTCCCTCGTCGCCGCCATCTTCGTCCTCGCACTCGTCGGTGGCTACGGCATTCAGCCCAAACTTAAACGGCTCCACCTCCAGATGTACTCTCAGGAAACCACCGACGAAATCAAGGCAGCCTCCCGCAAGTCGTTCGGCCTCTGGCACGGAATCTCCTGGATCGCCAACCTCGCCGTCATCGGCGGCGTCACGGTCTACCTCTTCCGCATCACCCGGCAAGGCGACAATTCCCGCTACCGCTGGTAAGGCCCCCGCGCAAGCACCGTGTAGGAATTAACGAAGGCGGGGGATGACCTGTCTAGCGTGCTCTACGCCGCTCTTCGTCCCCCCGAACCCACCCGGTCAGGTCCCTGCCTCACCCACCCGCCGACTTCAGCCTGCCCACGAAGCGGTCCATTCGCTCCAATGCCTCCTCAATCAAATCCAAAGCCGTAGCGAAACAGCACCGCAAATAACCCGACCCGCTCGGTCCGAACGCATCGCCGGGCACGCAGGCCACCTTCTCTTCCTTCAATAGCCGCACGGCAAAGTCGCGGCTCGACAAGCCCGTCGACTCAATACACGGAAACGCATAGAACGACCCCCGCGGCAAATGGCATCTCAAACCCATGGAATTGAACCCGCCCACAATCACATTGCGCCGCAACGCATACTGGTCGCGCATCGCCACGGTATCCGGTTCGCCATTCTCCAACGCCTCAATCGCCGCCTCCTGGCTGATGATGCTCGCGCATAACATCGAATATTGGTGAATACGCATCATCGCCTCCACCAGCTCCGTCGGCCCACACGCATAACCAATCCGAAAACCCGTCATCGCATACGCCTTCGAAAAGCCATGCAGGAAGATCGTCCGCTCCGCCATCCCCGGTAAAGAAACCAAACTCACATGCCCCCCCTCAAAGGTCAGCTCGGAGTAAATCTCGTCCGTAATAACCAGCAGGTTGTGCCGTAGCACTACCTCCGCCACCCGCTCCAACTCCTCCCGGCTCATGGTCCCGCCCGTCGGATTGGTCGGGAAGTTCAACACCAAGGCCTTGCTGCGAGGCGTCACCGCACGCTCAATCGCCTCAGCCGTCAAAGCAAACCCATCCTTGGCCTGACACCCGATCGCCACCGGCTTGCCATGAGCCAGCGCGATGGTTGGTGCATAACTCACATAACAGGGCTCGTGGTAGAGAATCTCATCCCCGGGATCAATCACCGCCCTCAAGGCAATGTCCAATGCCTCGCTCACCCCAACCGCCACCAACACCTGCGTCTTCGGGTCATACCGCACACCAAACTTCCCCGCCACATACTTGCTGATCGCCTCACGTAACCGCGGCGAACCCAGGTTCGACGTGTAAGTGGTCTTGCCCCGTTCCAAAGCGTAGATCGCCGCCTCGCGTATGTGCCAAGGCGTCACGAAATCCGGCTCACCCACGCCCAGCGAAATCACCTCCGGCATCGACTGCACAATGTCGAAAAACTCCCGGATCCCACTGCGCGGTATACGCCGCACGTGCTCCGCTATCACCCGTCCAGCTTCAAATGCATTCGACATCGCGCGAATAACCAAGTGGAAAAGCCCAGCTCCGGAAAGGAAAAAACGCCGCTACCCGATCACCTTGCCTCCACCTCCATCCCGAAACCATCGACATGGAGTGAATTCCCCCTAACCCAACGGCTCCGGCATACACCCAACTGAGACTACCCCCACAAAGACCAGTGCAATACCATTCGCAGAAACCCTACGCAGCTTTCTGCCCAGCCTTGCGGCGGATCAGGGGCGAAACCCCATCCTCCACCGCCTGCCGAGTCACGGTCACCGTGCTGATGTCCTTGCTCCCCGGCACCTCATACATCACTTCCAACATCATCCGCTCCAGTAAACTCCGCAGGGCCCTGGCCCCAGTACCCTTCTTCAACGCTTTCTCCGCCAAAGCCCGCAACGCATCCTCGCCAAACTCCAGCTCCACCCCCTCCATCGACAACAGCTTGGTATACTGCTTCGTCAATGCGTTCTTCGTCTGCGTCAAAACCGATACCAGCTGGTCCACCGTCAGCTCGTCCAGCACGGTCACCATCGGTAACCGACCAATAAACTCAGGGATGAATCCGAACGACAGCAAATCCTCCGGCTCAGCCAGCTGCAACAGTTCCTGGCGCTCCACCTCCCGCTGCTTCTGCCCCGGTGTGTTGAAGCCTACGACCCGGTGCCCCAGCCGACGCTGCACAATCTTGTCCAACCCCACAAAGGCCCCCCCGCAAATAAAGAGGATGTTGCTCGTGTCCACCCGCACATACTCCTGCTGCGGATGCTTCCTCCCACCCTGCGGAGGAACGTTGCAGATCGTCCCCTCCAAAATCTTCAGTAATGCCTGCTGTACCCCCTCACCCGAAACGTCGCGCGTGATCGAGACGTTCTCGGTCCGACGCGAAATCTTGTCGATCTCGTCAATATAGATAATCCCCGTCTGCGCCCGCTTTACGTCATAATCCGCATTCTGCAGCAAACGCAGGACAATGTTCTCCACATCCTCACCCACATAACCCGCCTCAGTCAGCGTGGTCGCGTCGGCAATCGCAAAGGGAACATCCAACACCTTCGCCAGGGTTCGCGCGAGTAGCGTCTTGCCCGACCCCGTAGGCCCAATCAACAGGATGTTCGCCTTCTCGATCTCAACCTCAGTCTCGTCAGCACTCTCACCCTTGACCTCGCCCTCCTCCGGCTTCTCCGGCTGCAACTGCAGGCGCTTGTAATGGTTGTGCACCGCCACCGACAACGTCTTCTTGGCGTGGTCCTGCCCGATGCAAAATCGATCCAGATGCTCCTTGATCTCGGAAGGCCGCGGAACTTTCAGCTTCGCCAGCCGCTTCTTCCCCTCCGTCTTCAGCTCCTTGTCCAGGACACTCTTGCAGACCAGCACGCAGCCGTCACAAATGTATACCCCGGGGCCCTGAATCAATTTGCGTACCTCTGCATGCGACTTGCCGCAGAAACTGCAAAGGGTCATCTGGTTGTTGCGCGCCATATCAAATCCATCCTGTCCAACTTAGCCTGTCCCCGCGAAACGCCCGTCAGGCCTTCTCACCCTTCTTCTCGTCCCCGTCCGCAAGCTCCTTGCGCGATGTCACCACCTCATCCACCAAACCATATTCCTTTGCCTCCTCCGCCGACATGAAACGGTCGCGGTCCGTGTCGCGCGCAATATCCTCGATCCCGCGCCCACAGTGGCCGGCCAGAATCTCGTTCAACCGGTCCTTCAAACGCAGAATCTCCTTGGCCTGAATGCTGATGTCCGATGCCTGACCCTGAACGCCCCCCCACGGCTGGTGAATCATGATCCGCGCGTTCGGCAGAGCAAAACGCTTGCCCTTGGTGCCCGCCGACAACAGCACCGCACCCATGCTCGCCGCCTGGCCAATGCAATAGGTGTTCACCGGACAGGTCATGAACTGCATCGTGTCGTAGATCGCCAAACCAGCCGTCACACTTCCCCCGGGCGAGTTGATATACAAATGAATGTCCTTCTTCGGATCCGTCATCTGCAAAAACAACAACTGCGCAATAATCACGTTCGATACCGCATCGTCCACCGGCGTCCCCAAGAAAATGATCCGGTCGATCAACAGCCGCGAGTAAATGTCATACCCGCGTTCGCCACGACCCGTTTGCTCCACCACCATCGGTACCAAAAAGTTGTTCATAACTTGCCAATCCGGAAAAATTTGCGATCCAAAACCGGTCCCCTGACCGGACGCCGCAACGTAAAGTAGGGTCCCTGAAGGTTCAACCCCCAACTTCAATACTCCAATGGACCCGGCTCCTGCCCACGGAGGGACAAGTAGCAGAAGCCCATTCCCCCCATAATCCAGAGGGTGGCCGTCCGCGCTGTTTATCCATCCTCCCCTGCGGAAAGAGCCCCCCGTCAGATAACCCGAAGCACTCCCATCGCGGGCACTCCGCCCGCTCCTAACCTCGTGAGGCCCGGCTAAACGCTATCCAGTTGCCCCGTGCTATCCCCGATCCGCTCAGCCGCCACACCCATCCGGTCCAATAAACCCAAATACAAGTTCGTCATCGGGGTCCTCGGCAAATCCCGGTGCACGCCCGGGTTCAAGGTCCCGCCCCCACCCCCCGCCAGCAATACCGGCAGCTTGTCGTGGTTGTGCCGATTCCCATCCCCGATCGCCCCCCCATAGACAATCATGCAGTTGTCCAGCAACGTACCCTCCCCCTCTTGAACCTCCTTCAACCGACCCAGGAAATACGCAAACTGCTCCATGTGGAACCGGTTGATGCGCGCAATCTTGCGCTTCTTCTCCTCGTCGTTCCCGTGATGCGACAAATCATGATGCCCCTCGGGAACTTCAATGAACGGATACGGACGGTTGCTCCCGTCATGCGCCATCAAAAAGGTCGAAATCCGCGTCGCATCAGTCCGGAATGCCAAAGCCAGCAAATCAAACATGATCCGAATGTGCCCCCCGAAATCCTCCGGAATACCACCCGGCGCCTGGACCCCCTCGGGTACCTCCACCACCTGCGACTGACGCTCAATCCGCATCTCCACATCCCGCACCGCGGCGAAATACTCGTCCAGCTTCCGCCGGTCCGTCCGCCCCAGCCGACCCTTCAAATCCCGCGCGTCCGCCAAGACGGAATCCAAAACGCTCTTCCGCAACAATTGCTTCCTGGCCCGCACCTCAGCCGTCTCCCCCGCATCCCCCGAGGCAAACAAACGATCAAAAACTAAACGCGGATCCCGCTCAGGTGGCATCGGCACACTCTCCGAACGCCACGCAATGTTGAACTGATACGCACAGCTGTAACCAGAATCACAGTTCCCAGCCATCCGCTTGCCGTCACAGCTCAACTCCAGCGACGGTAACTTAGTCAAATGCCCAATCCGTTGCGCCGCAATCTGATCCACCGAAATCCCCGCCCGAATGTCCGCCCCCGCAGTCTTCTTCGCCTGACACCCCGTCAAAAAGGTCGCCGACGCCCGCGCATGATCCCCCGCTCCATCCCCGTTGGCACGCGCCTTGTCGTGAGCCAAGTTGCTCAGCACCTGAAAATCCGCCCGGTGCGGAGCCAACGGCTCCAAAATCATCGGTAACTCATAATCCGAGCCCGAAGCCCCCGGCGTCCAGTCCGCCATGTTCGCCCCGTTCGGAATGTAGACAAAAGCCAGCCGCTTCGGCGCAGCACCCCCGTCTAGCACCTCCGCTCGACCCATGGCCTCCAGCCAAGGTAAGGTCATCACTGTCCCTAAACCCCGCAGGAAAGTCCTGCGCGGTATCCGCCATTTCTGCGTCTGGATATTCGCCATAAGCCGGATGAAGGCACAATATAAGCACACGCTCCGCTCCCTGACAAGGTCCCCGAACCCTTAACTTGGAACTTGGAACCCATAACCCAAACCAGCTAACCATTACCCCAACCGCTCCGATGCCCGACTCCCAACCCACCCCAAATCCGGCGAACGAGCAGGATCTCATCCGCCGCTGCCAATCCGGGGAGGCCTCCGCCTGGGACCAACTGTTCGATCTCCATTACGACGCCGTCGGACGCTTCATCTTCCAAATCATGCCTTCCTTCCAACGGGAGGACGTCCAGGAAGTCTGTCAGGAGACATTCCTCATGGTGGTCCGCCGACTGCAGTCCTTTAGCGGCCGCAGCCGACTCCAAACCTGGATCTTCCGCATCGCCGCCAACAAGGCCCGCGACCACCTGGACCGCCAGCGCGCCGCCAAACGCGGCGGAGGCGAACACCCCGTTTCTCTGGATGCCCCCAACCCCCAAACCGGACTCTACCCCGATCCCCCCACCACCCGCCCCGCACCGGATGCCCAACTTCTCGCCCAGGAAAACATGCTCCAAATGCGCGACGCACTCGACCACCTGGGAGGCCCCTGCCGTGAGATTATCGAACTTCGCTACTTCGCCGACCTCAGCTACCAGGACATCAGCGAACAACTCCAGCTCAACCTCAAAACGGTCAGCTCCCGGCTCAGCAAATGCCTCGATAAACTCCAAGCCACCCTCCAATCCCTCCTCCAGCGGGAGAACAATCCGGAAACCTCCGTCTAATTCCCTGTCGAATGGACCAACCGCCACAACATCCGATCGAACCACAACTGCAGGCCTGGGCAAAAACCCGGCGCCTCCAGTGCGGTTCCCCATTCGAACTCCACCCCGCCGATCGCCGCCAGCTCCAACAGGAAATCCAGCAAACCTACCAACACTCCGCCCCCTTAAGCACCCAGCCCGCCTGGCGACTCCTACTGCCCCGACTCGCCCTCATCACCGCCGCCACAGCGGTCTTCGTTTTCGCCATCGTCCACTGGATGCCCGATACCTCCCCCGAACCCAAACTTGCCCAAGCCTCCCAACCCACGGAAACCATCCCGGACCTCCCGCCCCTCGAAAAGGCCTCCAAACTCCCCGCCATGGGCGTCGCCGCCCTCAACTCCGAACCCCCTGCCGATCACCTCGCGCTGGCGGCGGATACCATGCCGCCCCAGCCCGTCTCCATGGAGGTGTCCTCCGCCAGCGCCCTGTCGCCACTGGAGGCGCCCGCCGGTGCCACCCCAACAGAGATCGCCCCTGCGCCTAAACCCAAGAGCGCAGCGCAGCGCCAGGACACACAACTCTCCCGCCCTTCAAACATCCGCTCGAAGTCCGCCGCCCTCGTAGAACCCGCCGCCCTTGCCATGGTCGAAGACGCCGTCCGCCCGGCACAAGCCAGGACCCCAACCCAGCCCCTCCCGCCCCCCGATTGGACCGCCAAATTCCGTCGCCAACAACCCGTCGCCCGCCGCAACCTCAACGCCCCATCCTACCCCATCCTCCAGTCCTTTCAGGTGGAACAACGCGGCAACGCTCTTCGCATCATCGACGGTGACGGCTCAGTCTACTCAGGCGAAACCACCGCAGAATCACCCACGGCTCCGCCCCTCAATAACGCGCTCACTCAAAACTACCGGTTCTCCCTGTCCGGCACCCACCAGTCCTCCCGTCGCGCAGTCCAGTTCGAAGGCCTGCTCGAAAATACCATCCCACCCCAAATCCAAGGCCGCGCCTCGCTCGACCAACGCGACCGCATCGTCATCCAAGCCGCCAGCCAACCCTGACCGTGCCTTACTACCGCCGCCACTTCCCTCAACCCGCCCCCACACGCCTTACCCCCCCTAAACCCCCGTGGCGAAATCCCCGTCCGTGGGTTATCTTGTCCAAATAACCCGCCCGGCCACTCACCGGACCATCTGGCGTAAGCCCATGCTCCCGTGAGCTACGGGCTCCAACCCCAGGAGAACCCCATGCCAGTCAAAAGCCTCAAAGCCCTGCTCGATAACGAGCACGTCAAATACGTCAGTATCCAACACTCCCCGGCCTACACCGCCCAGGAAGTCGCCCAGTCCGTCCATGTCTCCGGACGCGAAATGGCCAAGACCATCATCCTCTTCATCGATGGCCAAATGACCATGGCCGTCCTCCCCGCCAACCGGAAAATCCTCCTCCATGAACTGGAGGATGAACTCGGCGCTGAAGAAGTCCGCTTCGCCACGGAAGAAGAATTCCGCAGCCGATTCCCCGATTGCGAAACCGGAGCCATGCCCCCCTTCGGTAACCTCTACGGTCTCCCGGTCTACGTAGCCCCGGGACTCGAGTTCGGCGGCGAAATCACCTTCAACGCCGGCACCCACACGGAAGTCATCCAAATGCCCTATCGCGAATTCGAACGCATCGTCCACCCCCATCACGCCAGCTTCACCACCTGAAGGCTCAGGATAGAGAAAACGAAGAGGGCAGAGAGAGGCGGCGAGTAACCCCCTCGCACATGCAGAGGTACGCTGCGTCAGCTACACCAACCCCCTGCAACAACCTCATACAAGGGCCGACCTGTCTACCGCGTTCTACGTGGCGTCCCGGCCGCCAACCCCCTCGCGCTCCACCTCCTATTCCCCATTCCCAACCTGCTCCGCTACCGACCTCGCCACGGCAATAAACGCCTGCGCATACGGCGCCTCGGGTGCAGTCACCACCACCGGCTTCCCGGAATCCCCGCCCTCGCGGATCTCCTGGAAAATCGGTATCTCCCCAAGGAATGGCACACCCTGACGCTCCGCCTCATCCGCACCACCGCCATGACCGAAGATCTCCACGCGCGACCCGTCCGGCGCCGTAAAATAACTCATGTTCTCCACAATCCCCGCCAAGGGCACACCCACCTTGCGGAACATCGAGATACCCTTCCGCACCACCCCCAATGACGCCTCCTGCGGCGTGGTCACAATCACACCCCCGTCCAACGGCGTGGTCTGACACAACGTCAGCTGTGCATCACCCGTTCCCGGCGGCAAATCCACCAGCAAATAATCCAGATTGTCCCACGCCACCTGCATCAGGAATTGCTGGATGGTCTTCACAATCATCGGCCCCCGCCAAATCACCGGCTGATCGTCATCCAAAAGGAAACCCATGCTCATTAACTGAATCCCATGCCCCCGCGGCGGCACCAAACGCTCATCCACGCTGATCGTCGGCCGCTCCTTCACCCCCATCATCAAGGGAATGCTCGGCCCGTAAATATCACAGTCCAATAACCCCACCCGATACCCCAAGTGCACCAGCGCACAAGCCAGGTTCACGGAAACAGTCGATTTGCCAACGCCACCCTTGCCGCTGGCCACCGCCAGCACCCGCTTCACCCCAGGCACCCGATTCTGCCCCGCCATCGGATTCGAAGCCGTCCCCGGTTGCCCACCTTGCTGAACCTGAATCACCACCTTCTCCACCCCGGCCATCCCGCTCACCACCCGCTCACACTCCGCTTTCACCTGCGCCACGGAATCACTCGAACCCCCAGACATCTGCAGGCCCACCTTCACCTCCGCCCCCTCTACCTCCACTTCCTTCACCAACCCAAAGGAAATAATGTCCCGGGAATAGCCCGGATACTTCACGGCCTTCAATGCCTCAAAAACTGCCTCTTGTGTCACCATATCCGCGCGAATGTAGCCGAGCCCCCAGAACACGCACGCGAAAAGTCACCCCCGGAGCAGAAGCCCGAGGTCAGAGGTCAAAGGTCAACTCCCGCAACCACCTCGCACAGGTAGGTAGGGAACACTCCTGTGCACCCGTATATCCCTATCCCCCCTATCCAATATCCCATCTCCTATCTCCTATATCCGATCTCCCATCTCCCATCTCCGATCCCACCCGCCCCTCACAATACGCCTCCCACATCGGCGACATCCCCCGCAGCTTCAACACCACCTTCGCAATTCTCCCCACCGCCTCCTCCACGTCCCCCAACGTGGTCTCAATCCCCGTCGACATCATCACGCTGCCCTTGGCCAGGCCCGACGACAACCCCGCCGCCTTCAGCGCCGGAGCAATCTTGTTTGAGCCCGTCATGCAGGCCGGACCGCTGTGGATCGATACCCCCTGAAAATCCAGCGCCAGAACCAAACCCTCCCCCTCCACAAATTCCACACTCACATTCAAATGATGCGGCAGCCTGCGCTCACCCAGTGCAGGACCGTTCAACCTCAGCAACGGAATCTCCTCAGTCAACCGCCCCCAAAGTGAATGCCGCAACCCCCGCACATGTTTCACCCAAACCTCCCAATCCCTCAGCGCAACCTCCGCAGCCCGCCCCGCCCCCACAATCCCCAAAACGTTCTCCGTCCCTCCCCGTAACCCGTACTCCTGATTCCCCCCATGCACCAGACTCTCCAGGCGAGCCCGCCGATGCCGATACAACACACCCACACCCTTCGGCCCGCCAAACCGATGCGGAGATAACGCCAGCAGATCAATCGGCAACTCACTCACATCCACCGGCACCCAGCCACCACTCGCTGTCGCATCCACCAGCAACAACGCCCCACTCGGCTCCACAACCCGACAGATCGACGCCAGATCCTGCACGCTCCCCAGATCCGCCTGCGCATGATGCACACACACCAGGAAAGTCTCCGGCCGGATCGCTGCCTCCAATTCTGCCGGATCAAGAAAACCCTGCTCATCCACCCCAACCCGCGTCGCCTCAAAACCCTGACGCTCGAGAAAAGCCACCGACCGATCCACCGCAGGATGCTCCACCCCGGTCAAAACAATGTGCCGCCCCTTCCCATACCCCGCCCACGCACTGCCCTTGATCGCCAGATTCAGGGCCTCGGTCCCGCTGCCCGTGAAAATCATACTCTCCGCAGAACCCGCACCCACCAAAGCCGCCGCCTGCTCCCGACCCAGCTTCACGGCCTCCCGCGCCCTCACACCACCCCGATGATACGAAGCCGGCGACCCTCCTCCCGATGCCTCAACCGCTGCCATCGCCCCCCGTACCTCCGGATGCAGAGGCGTGGTCGTCAAATAATCCAGATCAATGCGCTTCGCCACACTCATGACTGCAGCCTGGCACGCTGCTTCCACAAATCCTTCGGCTTGAAAATCCCCACGGGCGTGATGATCCCCGTAATCAACTCCGGCGGCGTCACGTCAAACCCCGGGTTCCGTGCCGTGCTGCCCGGGTTCGCCACCCGCACCCTTACCGAGGATTTCCCGCCCTTAACTACCCCCCAGGCCCCCAATACTTCCTCCCCATCCCGCTCCTCAATCGGAATCTCAGATCCCTTGCGCAGGTTCCAGTCCAAGGTCGAAAACGGAATCGCCACGTAAAACGGTATCCCATGACGATGCGCCAACACCGCCTTGGTATACGTTCCGATCTTGTTCGCCACCTCACCCGTCCGCCCCAAAGTCCGATCGCTCCCCACAATCACCAGGTCCACCTCACCGCGCTGCATCAAATGCCCCGCCGCATTGTCCGCAATCACCTCATGCGAAATCCCCTGCTGCGCTAATTCCCAGGCCGTCAACGTCGCCCCCTGACACCGCGGACGTGTCTCGTCGCAGAATACGTGAAACTTCTTCCCCTTCGACTGCGCCACATACATCGGCGCCGTCGCCGTCCCGAAATCCACAAAAGCCAGCCAGCCCGCATTGCAGTGCGTCAGGATACGCATTCCCGACCGGATCAGCTTGGCTCCATGACGTCCGATCGCCTCACATTCGGCCACGTTGTCCTGCGCAAACTGCTCCGCTGCCGCCAAGGCCAGCGACTGCTGCTCCGCCACGCTCTCCCCGTGACTCATCACCGACAGCACCCCGTCCATCGCATTCACCGGATCCACCGCCGTCGGACGTGCCTCCTCCAACGTCCGGTACACCTTCCCCACATGACCCGCAAACCGCTCCAGACCCGCACCCCGAAAAGCCCGCACCCCCTGCGCAAGTCCGTAGGCCGCCGTGGCTCCAATCGCCCCCGCACCCCGCACCACCATCTCCCGAATCGACCTCGCCGTCTCCCGATAATCCCGCGTCGATACCACCTCAAACTTGTGGGGCAGCAAACGCTGTTCAATCAGGCGGACCTCATTCGCGTCCGCGTCAAAAGTCACCGTCCGGAACATCTCCCGGCGGCCTCGAATCAAAACATTCATGAAATTGTCTCCTCGAAATAGCCTATGCCTCGGCTTCCAGCTCGCGAACCCGCTCGCGAACACTCTTGTAGAGCGGATGCTGCCGCAGACCCCTCAAATCCGGATCCCGACGCAGCCACTTGAAATCCCGATACCCCAGATCCAAAGCCTGATGCAGCGACTCCACCGCCCCCTCCGAATCCCCCGTCAATGCCTTGCTGCACGCCAGATTGTAATGCGTCAGTGCATCCTTCGGACGTAACAGCGTCAAACGCTGGTCCACCTCCAAACCCTTCCCATACCGACCCCGCTTCGTATAGCTGTCCCCCAAAACCTGTAGCGCATCCACATACTCCGGATCACGCCGCACTACCCCCTCCAGAAAACCGATCTCAATGTCCAGATCGCGCGCCTGCTGTCGGGATAATCCTTTGCTGTTAATCTTCTTCGGCATACCAACTCTTCCGAGCCGCCAATTCTCTAAATCGCCAGCCCCCTGTCAAGGCACCCCCAACCCCATCCCAAAATGTCGCATCCGCGACATTTTCGACATCACACCCCCGCTTAACAGACCCGCTTCAAGGACTTCAATCCGCTCAATTCGAGACGGCTACACGGGAGGCGGGGTACGGATTATCGGGACACCTGTCCCCATAATCCGTCATGCACAGGAGAGAGGGTGATCATTTCGCTCAACCCAGTTTTTAGGTCGATACCGCCTGTAATTGGGCGGTTCGAAAATCTCCGACACTCCAGATTGGCGCCAGCAGCCTCCTGCAATCCGAACTTCTGGAGGTTAGCGACAACGGATTATTGAGACAGGTGGGTCAATAATCGTGGCCCTTTCGGGCAAGCCCTTGTCATGCAGAAAAGAGTTCAGTAATCGGGGGGTAGCCTTGAGGAAAGGCTTTATGCCAGTTCTTGTCCTGCAGGCTCCTGTTGCAGAATGTTGGCAGTCGACGCATGGTAGAAGCGGAATGAGCAAGGCATTTGACTTACGGGAGCTGTTGGACAGCTGGCCCTATGATGACGAGGAGCACGCTCGCATTGTGGAGCTGGACGGGGGGCGGAAGGTGATGCAGGTGCGGACGCCGATGGGGTTGGAGCAGTATGAGTTGGAAGGGCGGCCGGACGGGCATCGGCCCTACGACAGTGTCTCGGTGCTGGACTACCATCGTGCCCAGTTGCAGGAAGCTGCGCTGGCAGGCGGTGTGGATGAGTTTGAGCTGGATGAGGACGAGTGCGCTGAGCTGTTTCAGGAAGGCACGTTGTATTATTTCCGTTATCTGCATCTGTTCCAGCTGCGGGAGTGGGCTTTGGTGGCGGAGGATACGGAGCGGAATCTGGGTCTGTTTGATTTTGTTCATCTCTATGCCGAACGGGAGGAGGATCGCGAGCATCTGGAGAAGTGGCGTCCCTACCTGGTGCGGATGAACGCGATTGCGCGGTCGATGCTGGCGGCGGAGGATGACAATCTGGACGAGGCCCTGGAGGTTTTGCGCGGGGCGATCGAGAGCATTGAATCCCTGGACGAACTGGACGAGGAAACCTTCATGTTCGAGCGGGACAGGTCGTTGTCAGCCCTGCGGGAGCTGGAGGAACAGTTGAGTCAGGTGCGGCCGATTCCTGAGGAGGAAAGGCTGGAGATTGAGCTACAGCGGGCGATTGAGACCCAGGAGTTCGAGAGGGCGGCCGTGCTGCGCGACCGGCTGAAGGCGATGAGGGCGGATGGTTAGGGCGTTCTCCTGCCCGGGTGAATGTGGCCCCTCGACAGTCCTCCATGGAGCTGTTAAGGCTCTGCGGCGCGGGCCGAAGACATGCCAGTTCACTGTCCGGCAACGGCACATTCCATGGAATTCATTGATCTTCAGGAGCAGTATCGTCGGTACCAGGCGGAGATAGACGGCCGGATGCAGCGGGTGCTGCAGCATGGCCGGTTTATCATGGGGCCGGAGGTGTTGGAGTTGGAGGAGACTTTGGCGCGGTATGTGGGTGTGAAGCACTGCCTGAGTGTGGGCAGCGGGACCGTGAGTCTGGAGATGGCTTTGCGCGCTTTGGGGGTGGGTCCGGGTGACGAGGTCATTACGCCTCCGTTCACGTTTATTGCCACGGCGGAAGTGGCCCTGCTGGTTGGGGCCAAGCCGGTGTTTGTGGATATCGAGCCGGAGTTTTACAACCTGGACCCAGCCAAACTGGAGGCGGCGATCACGCCCCGGACCAAGGCCATTATCCCGGTCGACCTGTTTGGGCAGCTGGCTGATTACGGGATGATCCATGAGATCGCCTGTGGGCATAACCTTCCGGTGATTGAGGATGCGGCCCAGAGTTTCGGGGCGGAGCAGGGGGGGCGGAAGAGTTGTAGTTTCGGTTTGATTGCCAGCACGAGTTTTTTTCCGGCCAAGCCGCTGGGGTGTTATGGCGAGGGTGGGGCGTTATTCACGAACGACGATGCCTTGGCCGACAAGATGCGGGCGATCCGGAACCATGGAGGTGTGGTGCGGGACCAGCACGAGACCGTGGGATTGAATGGTCGCTTCGACAGTCTGCAGGCGGCGGTGTTGCTGGCCAAGCTGCCGCACTTTGACTGGGAGCTGGAGCAGCGGGCGCGAATCGGCGCCCGTTACAGTGAGGCCCTGCGAGATGTGTGCGGCACTCCGGCGATCCGGCCGGGGAACACGCACGTGTATGCCCAGTATACTTTGCGGATGCCCGACCGGGATGCGGTGATGGCTGCCTTGAGGGAGCAGGGGATTCCGTCGGCGGTCTATTATTCCAGGTGCCTTCATTTGCAGGGCATGTTTGCTGAGCTCGGATACAAGGCGGGTGATTTCCCTGTGGCAGAGCAGGCTTCGCGCGAAGTCCTCAGCCTGCCCATGCATCCTTTTCTGACTGAGGAAGAACAGGATCGGGTGGTTCGAGCAGTGAGGGAGGCATTGGGGCCGGGTTGACGGCATTGATATTCCGGAGGCCGAGATGGCTGAGAGCTGGACCTGAGCATCATGAGAATCCTGCTGATTACAGATTTGCCGTGGGGTGAAGAGGAATCGGCTGTGGAGGGGTTATTCCGACATGAGCTGAGAGCTGCCCATGAGGTAGAGGTCGTGTTTCACGCCGGGGGTCTGTGGAAGGCGGACCGACGGGACGGGGCGATTGTCCTGCCGAAGCGGGCGTTGAGGCATGGGTTATGGCGGGCCTTGGCTGTGGAGACGAATCCGGACGGCTGGGACTATGTCATTGTGCGGAACAAGTTTCATGTTTTGCGGCAGGCATTGCGCCGTCGCGGACGGTGCAAGGTGGGTTTTTGGGAGAGTTTTCCGCATGCCTACCGCCGGGTGGAGGATGCGGTGATCCGGCGGCGGGGAGTATGGCGCAAGCGGCTTGAGTTTCGTCTGAAGAAATGGGTTCAGTTGCGCATGCTGCGTCGGGCGGATTTTTTCCTGCCCATTACGCGGCCGCATGAGGAGGAGTTTTATCCGCGGCTGGGTGTGCCCTCGCATCCCCTGCCGATGGGAGTGGACCGGGGTTTGTGGGCGGGGAGGAAAGCTGATCGCGGGGAGGGGCCGCTCCGGCTGGTGTATACGGGCACGCTCGACAAGCTTCGCGGGATGGAGCTCATCTGCAGGGCGGTGGCAGGGTTGGAGGGGGATTTTGTTTTGGACATCTACACTTTTTCCGGGGAGGCGTTGTGCGAGCCGATTCGTCAGATAGGGGACTCGAGGATCCGGGTGCATCGGGGCTTGGCGAGGAGTGAGCTGGTTCAGGAGATCGCGTCCGCGCATGTGGGAATCTGTGTGTTGCCTGAGCTGCGGACGTATCAGGGTTCGTCTCCGACCAAGGCCGTGGAGTATGCGGCCTTGGGTATCGTGCCTTTGGTGAATCCGCTGCCGGACTATAATTCATGGCTGGGGGAGGGATGTGCTGTCTATACTGGTTTTGGGTTGGAGCCTATCCGGATCGCCTTAGGGAGGATGATGGCGAGGCCCAGATCGGAGTTGTTGGCCATGGGGGAGGAGTGTGCGCGGCGGGCGTGGCGGCATCGGGACTACCGCGTGTTGGCGGCAGGCTTGGTGGAGTTTCTGTCGGGTTTGGGTCATGAGTAAGGTCTTGGGCAGCCAAGGTTGGGAGGAGTATCTCGATGGGTTTAGCGGGGATCGGGTTGTGTTTCATCCCAACCCGGGCAATGCGGGAGACAGCCTGATTGCGGCGGGCACGCTGAGTGTGTTCCGTCGTGTGGGCCTGCGTTTTCAGATGGACTCAGGGGAGCAGGCTGAGGTGCGGGGGCGGGTGTTGATGCATGGCGGTGGTGGTGGGTTTTGGGGAGGCAACCCGGTGGTGGCGGGCTATTTGAAGCGGCATGCTGCCATGGCGAAGCGTTTGGTGCTTTTGCCGCAGACGGTCACCGGCCACGCGGAGTGCTTGCGTGATTTGGGGTCGAACGTGGATTTGTTCTGCCGGGAGCAGAGGTCCTTGGATGAGCTGTCGGGTTTGGAGCTGCAGGCGAATGTGTATCTGGCGGAGGACCTGGCGCTGCATTTGCCGGCCCGGGAATATCTCCAGGGGTGGAACCACTGGCGGCTGTTCGTCGGTTCACCGAGCCGGGGTTTCAAGGGATGGCGTCGGTATCGGGCGTTGCTGCGACGGAATCCTGACCGGAGCGTGTTGCAGGCCTTCCGCGGGGATGGAGAGCGGTCGGAATTCAGGCGGGATTTTACGGGTCGGGATGAGGATGTGTCCCGTCTCTTCGCCTTGGGCACGCGTCGCGAGGCATTCATTCATGCCTCGGCCTGGTATTTTCTGCGTGCGATTGATGCCTTTGAGCGTGTTGTGACCGATCGTCTGCACGTGGCTATTGGCGGGGCTCTGTTGGGCAAGCCGGTGCAGTTTTACCCGGGGGCGTATTACAAGAACCGGGCGGTGTTTGAGCACTCGTTGAAGGACAAGTTTCCGGGCGTGGAGTGGAGGGAGTGGGGGTGAAGTGTGACTGATCGTGAGCCGGGTTCTATCGATTCGGTGTTTCCTGCTGATTGGCTTCCCATCCTATGGAAATCCATTTATTCACTTGTGCCGGGATCTGTATCTGAGCCGGACGAATTTATGAAATCGATCGGGATTTTGACGTTCCATCACACGGGCAACTATGGGGGTTGGCTACAGGCTTTTGCCCTGGCCCAGACATTGTCGGAAGAGGGCTACCGTGCTGAGGTCATTGACTATCGGCCTCGCAAGGTTCACGGCAAATACATTCGCAACGGCCTTCTTTCCACGAGGGGATTCCGTTGGCACCTGAGATCCGGGGCTCCATTCGGGCAGCGGTGTGCTGGTGCGCTTCGAGCTGTGGGCATCGAATACCGTCAAATTGTGCGGATGAACCGTCATCTTCGAGAGTTGGGGCGTGCCAGCGCGCAGATCGCATCAACGCCCTCCTCCCTGAAGAGCATTTCAGGAAACTATGACACTCTCATCACCGGGAGTGATGAGGTATGGAAGATGAAAGGGCCGAGGTGCGATGATGGCTCCTACTTCCTGAACGTGGCCACTTCCAAGCAGCGCTGCATCAGTTACGCTGCCAGTTGTGGTGACCGGTCTTTTTTTGGTGATCTTGCGACGCGAGTTCGACCTTGGGTTGAGCGGATGGATGCGGTCTCGGTTCGGGACCGCAACACCCGGCGTATTGTCAGCGATGAATTCTACCGTAACGCTGACGAAGTCGTTGATCCGACGTGGTTTCTTGACCCGTCGTTTGCAGGGGGCAGGCGACTCGTCTCCGAACGGTATATTGCCCTGCTGGGGCGTCCGTTTGATTGGGCCGTCCGTTCTGCGGTTGAGCTTGCCCGTGCTAAAGGGCTGATCGCGGTTGGAGTTGGACACTATTTGCCGGGTGTTGACCGGGTTCTGGCGGGACTGGCACCGGAAGAATGGTTATCGGTAATCCGTGATGCGGAGTATGTGGTGACAAACCTCTATCATGGGACTCTGTTTTGCCTGCGGTATGGTCGGCCCTTTGTCACGGCCTGTCCGGCTGACAAGAAGTTCAAGATTGATGAGCTTCTCAGCTGCTTGGATTTGGAGGAGAGGATAGTGGATGCAAATTCGGACCCGAGAGTGCTCCCGGACATCTTGGCGAAGAGGGTTGATTTTGAGGATGTCTGGCAAAGAATGATTCCCGGCACGACGGCATCCCGTGAATGGCTGCTCCGGAATGTGTGAAGACTCCCCGAGTTTACGGGATCGGCAAGCTTTGCGCTATGGGCCATGGCGTGATCCCGGGTGCTGCTAGCTGAGGATCTTTTCGTAAAGCTCCTCGAATCTTCTGCAGGCGTTCTCTGCGGAGTATTCGGCTTTCAGCTTTTCATGGAGGACGAGGCGTTCATGGAATTGGAGGGCTGGCTGGCTGGCTACTTCGATCATCGCGGAGGCGAGGTCCTCGATGGATTCCGGTTGCACCAGTCTGCCGAGCCCACCGCATTCGAAGGCTTCCGGGTTGCCATCGATGGTGGTGGCGATGACGGGGATGCCGGAGGCGTGAGCCTCGATAATGACGCCGGGGAGTGCTTCGGTGGCGACCTGAGGGTGCACCAGGCAATTGAGCGTGTTCATGACGTCGGGCATGGAATTTGACCAATCGACCAGCGTGACCCTGCCGGAGAGGTTTAGGCGGGAGATATCTTCCTCCAAGACGGGACGTAGCTTTCCACGCCCGATGATGGCGAAGCGAGCGTTGGGGAGTTGTTGGGCGATCTGTGCAGCGGCCTGGAGGAATTCGCGTTGGCCTTTGCCGCGGGGTGGTGGGTAGGTGCCGACGACGCCGAAGACGAAGTGGGTATCGTCCATGTTCCAGGCTTGGCGGAGCGGGTGAGATGACTGGGGGTGGAATCGTTGCAGGTCGAAGGCGCCGTGGATGGCGTGGATTTTGGAGAGATTACCCCGGAGGCGGGGGCGGTAGTGGCGTTCCGGTTCCTTGGATTGGGGGTCTGAGGCGCCTTGGCGGAGGAGACTCGCCACGAACTCAGAGACGCCGACCATGGCATCGCACTGGGAGAGCAGGAAAAGGCGGCTGAAGCCGCTGGGACTTTTGGCAAGGTGACGGACGAACACGATGGCCGGGCGGGTGCAGCTGAGGTAGGCAGCGGCGATGGCAGGCCAGTAGTCGCGGCCATGGTGGGCTTGAAGGATGTCGTAGCGTTGCTGGCGGAGCGCGCGGGCGACCACGATGATACGGGAACGTTTTCGCGAGGTGGTGGGGATAATCTGGAGGCCCTGGTCCCGGGCCTGGATGGCGTAGGTTTTTTGGGGCTGGCCGGCGAGGGCGACGGCATGTCCCCGCTTATGGAGGCTGACAGCAAGCCGGACCGAGCGGTCGTCGGTACCGCCACCGCCGAGCAGTGAATTGACCAGGAGGATGCGGAGTCTCTTCTGGTTTGCCTGGGGTGGGGGGAGTTTCAAGGGGTTGTTGGGGTTGGGGCGAAGGAGAGGAGTTGCGCCAGGGCGGTGTGGTTGGATGCGGCGGCTTGGAGCGTTCGCTGGCGGGCTTGCGGACAGTCCCGGAAGTCGTTGGGGTTTTGGCACCAGGCCTCGATCCACTCACGGATTGGGCTTAGGTCCTCCTGTTGGTCGATTTGGAAGCGCGCCCGACCGATCTGGTTGAAGAAACGTTTGGTTTTGGGATGGGTGGAGAAGCCGCAGACGGGTACTCCGAGGGCCCACGACACGATACCCACGTGAAGTTGAGAGGTGATCACAAGGCTCATGCGCTGGAGGAGGGCAGCGGTGACCCAGTAAGGTTGGCGAGGCAGGGCCAGGAAATCCCGGGGATAACCTCGGGCGGCCCGGAGCACCTTGGGGAGTCGGCTATCCCGGTTCTCGAAGATCCAACAGATGCGGGCGTCGGGCTTTGATTTCAAGGCTTCGTGCACGAGCTGGAGCATGTGTGCGGCGAGCTCGGTGGAACGGGTGAAGGGGAGGAGGTGGAGTCCAATGAGGGGACGGCCATCGTCGGGCGGGAGGAGTTGCGCGGCTGCGTTTGTTGCCTGCGGCGGGATGTCTTCCGGCTTCAGTTCGGCGGCCCAATCTCCCGTGACTGAGATGTGTTGGGGGTTGACGCCAGACTGGGTGAGCAGATCGCGGCTTTCAGGGTCACGGACACAGATGATTTTCGCCCCGTTGCAGATTTCGCGCAGGCATTCGGAGCCTTCGGGGGTCTGCATGGGGCCTGCCCCGGTGCCGATGATGTCGTAGGGGATGCCGTTTGCTTTGAAGCGTTGGGATAACCGTGCGAAGCGTTGGAATCGGGCGATTCTATCGGGGCTGACGTCATTGAAGAAGCCGCCTCCGCCGAACACAGCGCGGTTACAGCTGCCGAGATTCCACCAGCTGAGGTTTTTGATGGCGGTAGAATTCCTGAGTTCAGGGGTGGCGCCCTCCACGCGGATGACGTTGGCGTCGGATTTGATGGCGGAGTGAGCGAGTCGGTCGGCGATGAGCAGGTCTCCGAAGTTCCTCGTGGCGTAGTCGCCGAGCAGCGCTAGTGTTGCCATAGGAGGGTCTCTCGGGTTTCCGGGGTTTCCGGTGACCGGCGGTCCATTAAACCCATAGCGGTGGTGGTTTTTGTCATACGCCTACGTGGCTTTTGCATTCCGGCCGATCCAGGCATCGTGGATTTCCGTAAAGGTCGTTGTGAGATCCTTGGTTATCGCCCATGCGGGGTAGTGTGCTTTGATCTTGGTGAGATCGGAGATGTAGCAGATGTGGTCTCCGGACCGGGCTTGGTCCAGGTATTCGTAGTGCATTTGACGGCCGGAAATGGAAGCGATGAGGTCAAAGGCTTCGAGGATGGAAATGCTGTTAGGGCGTCCGCCTCCGAGGTTATAGACCTCACCTTGTCGCGGGGCATCGATGAAGTGCTGCATTAAGGCGACGACATCGCCTGAGTGGATGTTGTCGCGCACCTGCTTGCCCTTGTAACCGAAGATCTTGTAGGTGCGGCCTTCGAGGTTGCACTTGATGAGGTAGCTGAGGAAACCGTGCAATTCGACGCCACTGTGGTTGGGGCCGGTGAGGCAACCTCCCCGGAGAGCGCAGGTCGGCATACCGAAATAGCGTCCGTATTCCTGGACCATGACATCTGCGGCGACCTTGGAGGCACCGAAGATCGAGTGTTTCGACTGGTCGATGGGAAACTCTTCCCGGATCCCGTTGGTGTATTGGGGGTCAGCGTAGTCCCATCGGGTTTCGAGTTCCTTGAGGTCGATGGTATTGGGCCGGTCGCCATAGACCTTGTTGGTGCTCATGTGAAGGAAGGGCGACTCGGGGCAGGTTAACCGTGCGGTTTCCAGCAGGTTGAGGGTGCCGACGGCATTCACGTCGAAGTCATCGAACGGTCGCGAGGCAGCGAGGTCGTGGCTGGGCTGGGCGGCGGTGTGGATGATAGCGTTGGGTTGGATTGTCCTGACCAGGTCCAGCACGGCGGTTCGATTGCGGATATCGATCTCGTGATGGGCGAAGGAGGCGAAGGTATCGAGCAGGCGTTTTTGGTTCCAGCGAGTGTCGCCTCCTGGTCCGAAGAAATCGGCGCGCATGTTGTTGTCGACACCGTGGACGCGCCAGCCGGCCTGGCAAAAGTGGGTGACGACCTCGGACCCGATGAGGCCGGACGATCCGGTGACGAGCAGTTGTTTCATTGCTGGATTGATGGTCTTACCCCGCGGTGGGTCCGGAGTATTGTTCTCGGGGACTGGAGAATTAAAGCCTGTAATTTCTTGGGGGCATGTTGGGACAGCTGGTTGATTACCCTTCTCTGGGATCTTTCGGGTCCGGTGGGCGTAGGGATTTTGCCCGGGAGATTCATTGACGCATGGGAGTGGAGTGCTTAATGCACGGGGGTGCGGCGACCTGAAGCATGAGTTCTCCTCTTCCCATTAGTGTTTGCCTGATAGCCGGTGCAGAGGCGCATCGGATCGGGAGGGTATTAGCGAGTGTGGAAGGCTGGTGTGCCGAGGTGGTGGTGGTGCTGAATGAGGATGTAACGGACGGGACTGAGGAGTTGGTCATTGCCCGCGGAGGCCGGGTTTACCGGGAGCCATGGAAGGGGTTTATCGGGCAGAAGAACTCCGTGGCGGAGAAGGCCACGCAGGAATGGATTTTGAATCTGGATGCGGACGAGGAGGTGTCGCCGGAGTTGCGTCGGGAGATTGAGGGGGTAGTGAACGGCGGCTGTGCCGATGCGGCGTATGAGTTTCCCAGGTGCACGTTGTATTGTGGGCGCTGGATTCGGCATGGGGATTGGTATCCGGATCGGGTGACGCGCCTGTGGCGGCGGGGGAAGGCGCATTGGGCCGGGGAGGATCCGCATGCGCGGCTGGAGGTGGATGGTACCATGGGGCGCTTGCGGGGGGATTTGTGGCATTACAGTTTTGAGAGCATTGAGCATCAGATCTCGAAGATTGCGCCTTATCAGCGGGATGTGGTGCAGCGGCGCATGGCGGCGGGCCGGCCGGCTTTGCTGCTTGAGCTGGTGATCAGGCCGTGGTGGCGATTTTTGCGCGGGTATATCTTTCGTCTGGGTTTTTTGGACGGGTGGCAGGGGTATTACATTGCGCGGCTGAACGCGTTTTCGACACTGACACGGTATGCGATGTTGCGGGAGGCTTGGGGACAGCAGCGGGGACGGGGAAGCGGCCGGTCTGGCGATGGTGGCGTGGGGAGGAGCAGATGAGGTTGGCGGTGGTTCGACGTCGGTTCGATCCCTGCGGCGGTGCGGAGCTTTACCTGGCGCGGTTGTTGGGTGCCTTGCAGGAGTTGGGGTGGAGGCCGGAGGTGATTACCGAATCCTGGTCGGAATCGGCTGGGTTACGGGTTCATTCGGTGGAGGTGAGGGGAGGGAGAGCGGCTTCCTTTGTAGGCTTCAGTGCGGGGGCTGAGCAGGTGATCAAGCGGGAGGGGTTCGATGGGGTCTTGTCTCTGGAACGGGGTGTGCGGGCGGACGTGTATCGGGCGGGGGACGGGTTGCATGCTGAGTGGCTGGGCAACCTGCGCCGGTGGGGACGCTGGTGGAAGCGGCCGTTTGTCGGCTGGGGCGCATTTCATCGGGCGATGTGCGCGGCGGATTTGAGGTCATTGGATCCGGCGGTGACGAAGCGGGTGATCGTGAATTCCGAGATGGTGCGGCGGGAGATCCACCAGCATGCGAGCTTTCCGGATGAGAGGATTCACTTGGTGAGGAACGGGCTGGAGGTGGATCGGTTTCGTGGGGGCGATCGGCGTCGGTTTCGGGAGCAGTGGGGAGTGTCGGAGGGACAATGCGTTTTGTTGTTTGCCGGGTCTGGGTGGGAGCGGAAGGGGTTGCGATGGTTGCGGCGGAGTCTGTTCGGCCTTCCGGCCGGGCAGTTCCGGTTGGTGGTGGCGGGGCGGGGGCGGGTGCCTTCGGGGGTGGGGGACGATGAACTTTATGTGGGAGCCTTGCGCCGGGACGACATGCCCGATGCGTATGCGGCGGCGGATATGATGGTGTTTCCGACGCTGTATGATCCGAGTGCGAATGCGTGTGCGGAGGCTTTGGCGGCGGGGTTGCCGGTAATCACGACACGGCAGAACGGGGCGGCGGAGTGGGTGGAGGAGGGGGTGAACGGGAGCGTAGTGGAGAGTCCGGCGGAGACCGGGGCTTTGGTCGCTGCAATCCGGCGCTGGGGGGACAGGCGGGGTGTTCGACCCGTTCCGGTTTCCGGAGACCTGTCCCTGGAGCGGAATGCGAGGGAGACCGTGGAGGTGCTGAAGCTGGCCTTGGGGGAGTAAGGCTCCCGGTTTGGCTTGTTGCTGAGGGCTCCAGTGTCAGGGATTGGTTTGTACTAAGTCGCTCCTGACGGCGATGTCGATGAGGCTGAGGTGGTGCCTCACAAAGTCCGGATGCAGATGGTTGCCATCGCGGAAGATGGGGGCCCCGGTGGCGGTTATGAGGGGGACAACTCCATTTTCCACCAGGATGTGGGGGAGATCGATGAGTGTTGCACCCGTGCGTTTGGCGATGGTGCGCAGGCGGCTGGCGACGGCGGCTTGGTCCGGGTCGTAGGCCTGGGGTGGTGGTGGTTCGAAGTGCACATTTCTCAGCAATCGGCTGCCGGAGAACCAGGTCTTGGGGTTGAACGCGCTTCCGCTGGGATTATCGATTACCAGGAAGACGGGCTTGGCCCGAGCGAGTTCGCCGAGGAATTGTTCCAGGGATCGCCAGGCCAGTTCCATGCCACCTTCCCGAAAGGGAATGCGTTTGCCGTCTTGCAGGAAGTAGTAGGAATTTCGGCTGTCGGGTTGATTTTCGCTTGGCAGGAAATAGCGCGAGATAAAGCCGATCACGACGGCATCGATTTCGTCTGACGCGGAGCAGCGCTGCATTGCCAGGTGGAAGGTGTGTTTGCAGTCGGGGTTGCCTGCTGCAAAAACGTTCGGTATGGGGGCGCAGCCGCCGCGGGTGGCGAAGACGGCGGTGGCGGTTTGCAACGGATCCTCTTCAATCAGCTTGAGTATTCTGGGTGCGAGCTGGGCGGCGTGGGAATCCCCATAGAAGAGCACTTTGGTTGCGTTGGCCGCTTTGATTTTCACCGCAGTGCCGAGTGATTTATCTTCCACAAAATCCTCGAGATAGATGCCCCTGGCATCTTGGATGACTTGGAGGGCGGCTTCGATTTCGGGGGAATTGTTGCGGGGGTTTATGTTGCCTTGGAGGAGCAGGGTTCCTAGGCCGGCAAAAAGCAGGGCTGTGCCGAGGAGGCTCGGGATAAGGCTTGGGTGGGTGTTGTGGCGGAGTCTCTTCTCAACGAAGTGGAAGGTGAGCGCTGCCAGAGCGGTGCTGAGGAGCAGGAGGATGACTCTTTCAAGGTCACTATCGAAGTGGACCAGTTTACCGAAAGTAAGTGCCGGCCAGTGCCAGAGATAGAGGGGGTAACTGATCAAGCCGATATAAACAGGGAAGCGGTGGGCGAGCACTTTACGGTTCAACCAGGCGCCTGGGGTTAGGAGCAGCAGCGTGGTGCCGCAGACGGGGAGCAGCGCGATCCAGCCGGGGAAGGAGCTGCGTGGGTTGATGATGAATAGGCTGCAGAGCAGCAGGCCGACTCCCGTCCAGGCCAGGCCGTTCAGCCAGCTGGAGCGTGGCTGTAACCAGGGTGGGCGGCGGAGGGCCGCGTAGGCGAGCAGACCGCCTGCCATCATTTCCCAGAAACGATTATGGGGGAGGTAAAAGGCGGTTTCCGGGGCGTAATGTTGGACGGCCCAGAGGTTGGAGGCGAAAGAGGCTCCGGCCAGGCAGATAGTGACCCCGAGGAGTTTGTGATGTTGATTCCAGACGAGCCACAGGATGAAGGGCCAGATCAGGTAGAATTGTTCTTCGACCCCTAGCGACCACAGGTGCAGCAGAGGCTTGGTTTCGGAGGCGGTATCGAAATATCCGGACTCATGCCAAAGAGCGAGATTAGCGACGAATGAGTTCCCGGCGGTGATGTGCTTTCCGAGGCTTTTGAGTTCATCGGGGAAGAGTACGAACCAGCCGAAGGCGGCGCTGGCGGCTGTTACGAGAGCGAGGGCGGGCAGTATTCTGCGGATGCGACGGGCAAGGAAGGAGCCGTAGCTAAAGCGGCCGTGCTCCAGTTGGCGAAAGAGGATCGAGGAGATGAGGTAGCCCGAGAGCACGAAGAAGACATCGACTCCAATGAAGCCCCCGGCCAGGTAGTCCGGAAAGGCATGGTAGGCGAGGACGGACAGGACTGCGAAACAGCGGAGGCCATCTACGTCGGAACGATATTGGATAAGCGGGTTGGTTGGGGGAGATTCTGACATGGTTGACGTTGTGGGTTCCGATTTTGCGCAAGTCAGGATGCGGGAATCGGCCTTTCTGGGGGGTAAGGTGGGCGGCGGGTTAAGGGTGGGTCAATGGCTTTGGGCGGGGAGTTCCAGTCGCCAGATCTGGCCGGGGTCGATCCGGGTTTGCTGCCAGGTTTCGCTTGGGTTGAGTCGCACTCGGGTGCGGGTGGCAGAGCTGGAAGTGTTGCGAATTTGCACGGAGGGGGAGGTGTTTGCCGCTGAGGGACGGAAGGTCATTTGTTGGTCGGCGAGGTGGACGGGGATCAGGTGGTGGAACTGGACATCCAGCGGGCCGAGGCAGAGGGCCATGGATTCTTCGCGCTGCAGGGCGGGTCGGTTACCGAGCAGGGTCAGGCCGGTTCGTTTGGTGAGGGGAACGTGGCGCAGCGTATAGACGGGATTGGGGCCGTTCGTGAGGCTGGAGAGCTCCAGGTTATCGCTGATCCAGACGAAGGCTGCGGGATTGCCTTGGAGGAGTTTGGCGATGCGTTCCGGCGTGGCTTCGCGATGGAGAGTATTGAGGTAGATTTGGAGTCCATAGGGGACTTTGAGGTAGGAGAAGGGGAACTCCGGGCCGACTTCCTGTTCGAGGGAGCTGGCGAGGGTTTTGATTTCGGCGGTTTGTTTGACGTATTGGTCCATGGGCCGGAGGACGTAGTATTTCCCGGCCAGCAGGAGGATGCCGATGAGGGAGAGCGCGGCCAGGGCGGGGCGTATCCTGTGGGCGGGTAGTTTTTTGAGCAGCTGGGTGGCGGTTTGGCCCGCGAGCAGGGCGGCGGCGGGGATCATGGGGTTGAGGAGGTCGCCGCGGTGGTGGGCCCCGAGGGCGAGCAAGCCCAGTCCGGTCCAGAACCAGCAGAAGAGGAAGCGTTCGAAGCGTTGGAGCTCCTCGTTGGCGGCGGGCTGTTTCCAGACCCGCCAGAAGGCAGCGAAGGCAAGCAGGCTCCAGGGCGCAAATCTGGCGAGGAAGAGCAGGGGCGGCTTGTAGAATTCACTTCCGGGGATTGCATGCGTGGTGCTTCCGGTGGCGTGGCCGAGGAGTTCGCGATGGATCATCTTGTCGATCACCGGTTGGCCGAGGTCCAGGTAGGCCGCATAGAACCATCCGGCTGCGACCAGAAGGTAGAGTGCAATCCCGTAGAGCGGCTTGCCGCGGAAGCGGGGTCTGGATGGGGAGTGGCCTTCCCAGAAGTAAGCGAGCAGGCCGCCGGCTCCGAAGGCCAGTCCGGCGGGACCTTTGGTGAGCGTGGCGAGGGCGGCGGCCAGCCAGAACCATGGCCAGCCTCTTCCGGTGGTCCAGGCTCGATAGGCCAGGAACGCGGTCAGGGTCACGGTGAACGCAAACACGCCGTCGGTGCGAGCGAGGCTCATTTGTTTGGCAGCCACGGCGCTGACCAGGTAGAGCAGGGCGGTGGTGAGGCCCGCGAGTTCACCGTAGTGGCGCCGGCTCCAATGGAGCAGCATCAGCGCGATGGCAAGCGTGGCGAGTCCCGGGGCGAAGTAGAGCGAGAAGGAATTGATCCGGCCGGTAGCGACGGTGGTGAGTGCGCAGAGCCATGTGTAGAGGGGTGGCTTGGACGAGACATCACCTGCCAGGTCGGTCTGGATGATCCAGTTTCCGTTGATGACCACGTCCTGAACATAGGCGGCGGGTCGTTCCTGGTCTTTGTCGAGGAGGTCGTCTGGGCCGAGCACGCGCAGGGCGAACAGCACTGTCCAAACGAGGAGGACCCAGGCAATGGGAGCGAGGTAGCCGGAAGACTGTTGGTTTGGCTGATTCAAAGGGTATGGATGGGGATTTGCAGTGAGTTCGCTATTCACGAGATGGCGCAACGATAGACCGGTTAGTTGAGCTGTCAGGCTCAAAGCGTTGTATGGCCGCAAAAGCAGTCGGACATGGCTGCTTGACTGTGGGTGTGGTTAGCAAGAAGCATGTAACAATAGAGCAACGATCTGCAGAGGCAGGGCCGTGCGGGGGGCGTAATGCCCTGGAAGGGGCTCATGGGGGACTTCGTCCTTTGGTTGGTCTTGTTGGGTTTGCTGGTGTGTTCGCGGGTGGTCTTGATCCTGGTGTATCGGGAGCAGATGGGGATGGAGGCGGGGGTTGCGGAGTTGTATCGCTGTTTCTCGACGGGGCTACGGTATGACGTTTCAGCGGCGACTTACACGGTCTTGCCGTTGGTGGTGTTGAGTTTGGTGGGTTTGTTTAAGGGCATGGGGTGCTGTCCGGAGCGGGTGAGGATGGGTTTGGTGGCATTGGCTCCGTCGCTGTATTTCGTTTTGCTGGCGGTGGACATCGGGTATTTCGCTGAGTATGGCGATCAGTTTGACCAGTGGATCTTTGGTTTGTTGTATGACGATCGGTCGGCGATTTGGGCTACGGTTTGGAAGAGCTACCCGGTTGTGTGGATCAGCATCCTGATGGTGGTGGGTATTCTGGGGCTGGTTTGTGGTGTGCGGTGGGTGGTGTTACGCGGCATGGCATTTGGGGGGCGTTTGGGGAACCGGGGTTCGGTGTGGGTGCGGGCGGTGGTGGTGGTTTTGGCGACGGGGCTGGTTGTGTTGGGGATTCGCGGGTCGTTGGGGCGGCGTCCGGTGCAAAAGAAGGATGCGGCGACGACGGGGGATGTTTTTCTAAACAAGATGGTGGTGAATCCCCTGTATGCGTTGAGGTATGCCATTGATGAGCATCGCTTGCTGCAATCGGAGAAGGGGTTGGAGGCGTTTTTGCGGCAGAGCCAGTTACGGGCGGCGGCGGCGGACTTGTTTCCGGGGGCGGCTGATGCACCGGACCTTGATGCGGCTTTGGGACGCGTTGTGGGGGGCGGGGTGGAGGTGAAGCCGAAGCATATTTTTCTACTGGTGATGGAGAGTTATGACTCCTGGGCGATGCAGCCTGAGTATGAGAGCCTATTTGCAATTACAGGGGATCATTATTCACGGAGGGCATTGGCGAGCCGGCCGACCCTCTACCAGCGGACATCGGTGCCGTTGGTGCTGTATGGTCCGGCGCTGGGGCGGGTGGCGCGGCCGCCGGCTTTGGCAGGCTCCCATGTGGACATGGTACCGACCCTGGTGGAACTGGTGGCGCCTGAGG
>JBJOII010000009.1:0-80308 GCA_046047235.1 Verrucomicrobiota bacterium
CTGCACAAAAAACGCCCACAAAGTCACCGATAACCCCACCGCCAAAGCCTTCTCCCTCGAATTCCCCGCACTAAATCAAACCACACCCGCGAAGACTGCGCCGGCCCCGTCTGGTCATAAAATGTCTCCAGCTTGTCCACCAAATCCGCCGCATCCTCTACCCGACGTAACTCGCCCCCAGACGCTACCGAAATATCTCCGTGCTCCTCCGATACCACCAAACACATCGCATCAGTCCGCTCCGCCAAACCCAGCGCCGCGGCATGCCGGGTACCCCTCCCAGGCAATTGCTCCAACTCCTTCGATAAAGGCAAATGACACCCCAACCGATCCACCACATTCCCCTCAATCACCACCGCTCCGTCATGCCCAATGCTGTGCGGATCAAAAATGCTCTTCAATAACGCCTCGCTTAACCTCCCCTGAACCTCCACCCCACCCTCTACATGCCGCGCAATCAAATCCCGCCCGCGAATCACCACCAGTGCCCCCACCCGCGCACGAGCAAGATCCGTCAACGTCCGCGCCAGGGTCTCCACCTCCCGACGCCTTAACCGATGCACCCGCCTCCGCCGCAACGGCCGACGCCGCTCCATCCACCATAACCCCACACGCTCAAAGAAATACCGCAGGTCCTCCTGAAAAATCACCACCAACGCCACCAGAAAGACGGCAAAAAAACCCTGCAGCAACGCCACCGTCAGCTGTAACCCGAACTTCCTCGCCAATAAATAAACCACCCCCAACGTGAAAATGCCCGTCAACGCAAAACCCGACCGCCGAGTCCGCTTCAACGCCACCATCCCCGCATAAATCACCAGTGCCACCAGCGCCATGTCCAGCACCCCGGCCATGGTCACCTCCCGCACCACCGAGAATGACTCGAGTAAGCTCTCCATATGTCCTCACAACCCGCCCGCCCTCGCAGGCTAACTCGTTCCGACACCACCCGCCCGTTCAACGCAAAAATACCTTGCGCGGCTCCACCCGCGCAGGAATCCGTAACCGCCGCACCAACCGCTGTTCTATACTCTTTTCCTTCGCTGACCAAGCCTCCTCCGATGCATCCTTCCCCACCCGACAACTCCCCCCCGCAATCGGCCCGTGACCACCCGCCTGTCGCGGATCAAAAAATGTATCCCTCAATACCTCCCCGGCCTTCACGTCCAACCTCGCACTCCGCAAAGAGGCGTGCAGCTTCCCCTTATACCGCCCCGTGACTAAACACCAGTTAACCCCACGATAAACCAATAGAAACTCCGCCACCTGCGCCACCCGGTCCGGCGTGTCCACACCCCCCAAATGCGTCACCAACGTCTTCCGATACATCAAAGCCTCCCGAATCCCTCGCCCTAACGTCGAAAAAAACTGCCTCGGCCGAACCGGATTCTGCACGCGGGCCAACTTCCGCATGTCGCAATACGGCAGCACATCCAAATACGTGCGCACCACATCCGGACGCTGGTTTCGATAAAACTCAAACGTGTCCGTCAGTATCCCATACGCAATCGCCGTCGCCAGCCGCTGCGGCAAATCAATCCCCTTATCCAACAAGGCACGCGCCACGATTACACAGCTCGCACCACAGTCCGGATCCACTAACGGCAATTCCGTAAGCGGCGGAGGCGCCGCATGCTGGTCAATCACCACCGTCGCCCGCCGGTTGGCCGGAAATGGGTTGTTCTCAAACGCCGGCTGCGTGTCCACCAACACGTAGGAAACATGCTTCTTCAACAACGCCGGACGATACTTGTGTATCGGAATCCGCAATAACTTCACCATCTCCCGGTTCTCCGTCCTCCCCACCTCCCCCCGATACACGATCCTCGACTCAATCCCATACCCCTCCTTCGCCAAATACTGCAAACCAAACCCCGCCGCCAAAGCGTCAGGATCAGGATAGTCATGCGTCACAATCAACATCGGCGATAACCCCTCGCGCCGCTCAGATAAAAAATCCAGCAGCCGCTTCGCCATCGCAGCTACCCCGGTAAGCTCGATCTCCGGCTTCTCCAAAATCACCCTCTCAGCCGCCCCACTCATAACCCCTCCCCCATCAATCCACGAATCCCCTGCAACGGAATCCGAAGCCACAAAGGCCGGTTGTTCAATTCATAGCCCAACTCGTAAATCGCCTTCTCCAACAAATATACGTCCAACATCATCTCAAATTCTTCCTCTGTCCTCGGCAAAAACGACACCGACCTGCCACGCTCCAAATACGCGCGAACATACGCCGCCCCCACCCACTGCTGCCAAACCGATAACCATAACCTCACCCGCTCCACCTGCGACGCCGGTAACCCACCCTCATCCACCCGCCGGAACATCGCCGCATGCGCCGCGTAACTAAAAGACCTTAGCATCCCCGCTACATCCCGCAACGGCGACCGCTTCAAACGACGCTCACCCAAAGACCTCGCCGGCTCTCCCTCAAAATCCACCAGCAAAAAGTCCTTCCCCGTATACAACACCTGCCCCAAATGAAAATCCCCATGATGCCGTATCCGCATGCCCGTCAACGGCACCGTACAGATCGCCCGAAATCGCTCCAGTATCCCCTGCTCCCTCGCTATTACCCACTCCGCCTCCACACGCACCTCCTCCGGCAACCCCTTCAACCGCTTCTGCAATAACCCCATCGTCCGAAGCGTCAGATTCCGCATCGATTGATACAACCCCCGCACATAGTGGTTCGTAAATGCCTCCGGAACAAAATCCGCCCCCTCGCCCGCCGCCAGCTCCTCATGCAAAGCCCCCGTCCGGTCCCCCAGTAGCCGCGCAGACTCCAAAAAAGTCCCCAACATCCCCAAAACCCCCTCGGGGACCCGACGACACGCCACCGCCACCACGCTCCGATCCACCAACTCAGGTAACGGTTGCTCGGCCGGTAACGCCATCACCCGATCCAAAAACCGCCCCAGCGTGTCCACCGCATGCTCCCAGGCATCCCGCGCATTCGGAACATAAACACTCACCAAAGCAGCCGCAGCCAACTCACCCCCATTCCTCCCCAATTCCATCGACCCCACCACCGCCGGCGTGTGCTCAAACCCCCTCCCTGCCAAATACGCCCCAATGTCCAAATCCGGGTTCACCCCCCCCTCCAGCCGACGAAATACCTTCAACATCAGCTTGTCCCCAAACACCACCGACGAATTGCTCTGCTCCAATCGTCCCATCACCGGACGCAACTCCCCACCCAACTCCTCCCTTATCCCCCGCATCGCCGTCGTATGCCCCACCGTCAACTGCCATCCCCCGGATCGAACCGACCGCTTCCTCAAAAAAATCTCCAGTAGCCGCGACATCGTCCCCCCATCCTGAAGCCCATCCACCAACCACCCACCCCTGCCACGCCGACTCCCCACTCTCGCCACTACCGCCCCCGGCTTCTCCGTTATCAACCCCTCACCCTCGTCCTCCCTAACAAATGCCAGCGGCACTAAATAAACCTCCGACTCGCTCTGCACATAGTCCACTCTCACCAAAACCAGTTGCGCACTGCCCGATTCACCACCCAGAGGCACTCCCGCCTCAACATAAAACCCCTTCAACTTCCGTCCCTTGCCCCCAAACCAACGCCGCTCCGGTAAATACGCCTCCAAAGCTGACTCCAAACCCGCACGATGCTTCGGCTTCAAAAGCTCCTCCCACCCCGCCTCAACCTCAACCAATGGCCAACGATCCCCATCCCCTCGCCCCTCCCCCCCAGCCGCCTCAATCAACACCGCCGTTAAGGAAAACCAATAAAAACCGTGCGGACCCAGCGTCAGAAAATACGGACGATCTCCCACCGCCGGAAACTCGGTCTGGCCAAACAACTCCACCGGCACACTCCCGGCAAACTCCGACAAATCCAACTCCACCGGCTGCACAAACCGCGACAGGTTCGCTACCACCAAAATACACTGCCCCTCATGCCGACGCACAAACGCCAAAACCCGGTGATTCTCCGGCTCCACCCACTCCATCGTCCCCAACCCAAACGCAGACCACTTCCGCCGCAACGCAATCAACCGACGCATCCACCACAACAAGGAATGCGGATTCTGCTCCTGCACATCCACGTTCACCGCCTCATAGTGGTTCTCAGGATCAAAGTTGATCGGCAAATACAAACTCTGCGGATTCGCCCGCGAAAACCCCGCGTTCCGGTCCGCACTCCATTGCATCGGCGTCCTAACCCCATTCCGATCGCCCAAATAAATGTTCTCCCCCATCCCCAACTCGTCGCCGTAATAAATCACCGGCGTTCCCGGCAACGAAAATAACAGCGCATTCAATAACTCAATACGCTTCCGGTCATTCCCCAGTAACGGCGCCAACCGACGCCGTATCCCCAGGTTCAAACGGGCCTGCGCCGATTGCGCATACATCCGATACATGTAGTCCCGCTCCTCGTCCGTCACCATCTCCAGCGTCAACTCATCGTGGTTCCGCAAAAAAACCGCCCACTGCGCCGAATCCGGTATCGCCGGAGTCTGCTGCAAGATGTCCACAATCGGAACCCGATCCTCCATCCGCACCGCCATGAATAACCGCGGCATCAACGGAAAATGAAACGCCATGTGACACTCGTCACCCGCTCCCTCCCCAAAATACGGCACCGCCTCCTCCGGCCACTGGTTCGCCTCCGCCAATAACATCCGATCCCCATACTTCTCATCCACATGCCCACGCACCTTCTTCAAAAATGCATGCGTCTCCGGCAAATTCTCACAACTCGTCCCCTCACGCTCATACAAATACGGCACCGCATCCAAACGCAAACCGTCCACCCCCATATCCAACCAGAAATCCACCACCCTCAACATCTCCCGGTGAACCACAGGATTCTCAAAGTTCAAATCCGGCTGATGCGAAAAAAATCGATGCCAGTAATACGCCCCAGCCACCGGATCCCACGACCAGTTCGACGTCTCCACATCCTTGAAAATAATCCGTGTCCCGGAGTACTTCTCCGACGTGTCGCTCCATACATAGTAATCCCGATGCCGACTCCCAGCCGGTGCCCGCCTCGCCCTCTGAAACCACGGATGCTGGTCCGAAGTGTGGTTCATCACCAGCTCCGTGATTACTCTCAACCCCCGCTTGTGCGCCTCCCTCAAAAACACCCGGAAATCCGCCAGCGTCCCATACATCGGATGCACACTGTAGTAGTCCGCAATGTCATAACCGTCATCCCGTAAAGGCGACGGGTAAAAAGGCAACAACCACAACGCCGTCACCCCCAAATCACGCAGATAATCCAGCTTGGTGATCAATCCCTTGAAATCACCCGTCCCATTCCCGTCACTGTCGTAAAAAGCCCGGACGTGCAGCTCGTAAATCGTCCCGTGCTTATACCAGTCCGGCTCCCAAGCCAGACCGCCGCGTGATACGACTCGCTTGGTCTTCATCTTAACCTCACATGAAATAGTCGAAATCCCGCTCAGACTGCACCCGCCTCCGCAACCGGAAGATGTGCGCAGGCAAATACTGCGCATCCAACTCAACGTAGTTCCTCACACCCTTCCACAAATAACGCGCGTCCGTCACCAAATCATGCATCTGATACGGCTGGTCCAACGCCACACCCCACTTCTCTAAAGGCAACTCCACCCACCCGTGATGCCGATGAAACGGATCGAGATTCACCACCACAACGATCACTTCCTCCCCATCCGGACTCGTCTTGCTATAGGCCAGCAAATAATCGCTGTCCACCGGATGAAACTCCAGACTCTCGTTGCTCTGTAACCCAACATGATCCCGTCGGATCGCGTTCACCCTCGAAATCAACGGCTCCAAGCTCGAGGGCGACGCCAAATCCCACCGCTTCAACTCATACTTCTCCGAGTTCAAATACTCCTCCGTCCCCGGCAACCTCGGCATGTTGTCACATAACTCATACGCCGGACCATAGATCCCATAACTCGCACCCAAAGTCGCCGCTAATACAAAACGGGACATAAATGCCGACCGCCCGCCGTCCTGCAAAATCTGCGGCAGGATGTCCGGGGTGTTCGGCCACAAATTCGCCCGGAAATACTCCGCAACCTCCGTCTTCGTCACCTCTGTCAAATACGCCGTCAGCTCCGCCTTCGTATTCCGCCACGGAAAATAATTATACGACTGCGTGAAACCCAGCTTCGCCAGCCGATACATCACCCTCGGCCGCGTAAATGCCTCACTCAAAAATACCAGCTCCGGATGCCTCGCCTTCAATTCCCCAATACACCACTCCCAAAACGCAAAGGACTTGGTGTGCGGATTGTCCACCCGAAATATGGTCACCCCCTCCTTCACCCAAAACTCAAAAACACTCCTCAACTCCTTCCACAACGCCTCCCAATCCTCCGTCTCAAAATCAAAGGGGTAAATGTCCTGATACTTCTTCGGAGGATTCTCCGCATATTGAATCGACCCATCCGGCCGCCGACGAAACCACTCCGGATGATCCTTCACATACGGATGATCCGGCGAACACTGAAACGCAATGTCCATCGCCACCGCCAACCCCAAGCCCTTCGCCTTCTTCACCAACGCCCGAAAATCCGCCAAGGTCCCCAACTCCCGCAACACCGCCTTGTGCCCCCCCTCCGCCGCACCAATCCCCCACGGACTCCCCACATCCCCCGCCTCGCAAACCGGACTGTTGTTCTTCCCCTTCCGAAACGCATGCCCAATCGGATGAATTGGCGGAAAATATACCACGTCAAAACCCATCCGCTTCGCCCGACCTAACCACGCCTCGCAGTCCTTGAAGGTCCCATGACGCCCAGCCTCCGCAGAAGCCGACCTCGGAAAAAACTCATACCAAGCCCCATACCGCGCCAAAACCGGGTCCACCACCACCCGCAATACATTCTCGCTCGTCGCCGCATGCTCCCTGTCCGGATGTAATGCCATCAAATCGGCCAGCGCCGGACTCAACCCCATCCCTATACGCTCCGCCGGAGCCAGCTTCTTCGCATCCGCCATGTGACGAGCAAAGGATCGCAGCTCCTTGGCCGCCCCCCCCTTGGCCCTCCCCACCGCCGCCTTCACCAACTCCACCCCCACCAACAACTCCACCCCCACTTCCTGCCCCGCAGCGACCCGCTTCTGTAAATCATGCTGCCAGGTCTTGAACGCATCCACCCACCCCACTACCCGATACTCATACATCCCCAGTTCATCCACCCGAAAAGCCCCCCGCCATCGGTCGTTCCCCAAGGCCTCCATCGCAACCTCCTCCCAATCCACCGCCCCACCAACCCGCCACTGCAATACCACCGACAAAATATCATGGCCGTCCGCAAAAACATCAGCCTCCACCCGAACCACCTCACCCACAACCCGCTTGATCGCAAACCGCCCCCCATCCACCTGCGGTCGTATCCCCTCAATCATCACACGCTCCCGCCCGCTCTCCGGTAACCGCTTCCGTGCCGCCTTCGCTTGTGCCTTCTGCATGCGAAGCAGTTAATCCCGCCCCCCCGCCAACAAGCAAGGACCTTCATGCCCCGAAAAATCCCACAAAAAAACCCTGCATCACTCCACCTCCCCCCCCCATAAACACAAGAAGCCCAGGCTGTCTCCAGCCAGGGCTTCCTGCTTAACCCCCACAACCGGGGATCATCTCCATACTCAATCTCTCGAGCTCAATGCACGCGGAAGAACGCCGCCGCCTCAGTCGGTTGCACCGTATACGGACTCGTCGCACCCGCAACCTCCGTCCACGGCCCCTCCAGCGTCGGAGCCGACTCCAACACACTGCCAGCCGTCCACGACAAGCTCAGGTCACCACCGCTCACTCCAATGTCCATCACCGGCACGGTGCTCTGGCCCATCACCTTCAGCAGAACGGATGTGGGCGTATAGTCCAATTCCCAGCTCAAACCCTCAGCCAGGACGGCTTCGCTGGCATCCACACTCGAAAACAACCCAACGATGCTCCCGGCCGAAATCAAGGTGTAAACCTCGCCTCCTGTCGGAGCGTAACCATCCAGACTCACCTTCAAGGCACCGTTCGCAATCCGGGCCTCACCATCCACCTGAACCGTGGTCTGCGTCGAAGCAGTAATCACCTCGTGCAACGTCGACTTGCCCGGCGTCCCGTCCAAACTCGCGAGAACCCCGTCAGGATCCACCGCCATGTTGAAATTCTCACCCACCGAGAACGATGCATCCGGCCCGCGAACCACCAGCGTCCCATCGCATGTCGTTGAGTCCGTCCCCGTTCCCAATGCAAAATACTGCTCAACCCGGAACGAAGCGCGATCCCGCACAACCATCGTCGCCTTGCCACCCGCATCAGCCGTCCCGCGAGGACCACTAATGCCCAAACCGTCACTCGCATTCACCGTCATCTGCGCGTCATCCTGCAAGGTCAGGGTGCTCACCGCATTCGCGCCGGATGACAGCGAGTTGCGAAACCCACCGTCACGCAGCGGCCGATCCGGCGGCGTCTGGTCATCAATGTAACCGCGCCCCGTAAGGACGTTGAAGATATGCACCTGTCCCTGATCCTTCACGGTGAAGGTCGTCTCGCCATCCCGCGATGAGAGGACCTGGAAATTCAAGACTGCCTGATCCTGCACACTCACCACCGCCTTGCCCCCCGCTCCAATAGACAGACTCAGGTAACCCTCGTCAGTGTAACCCTCAGGACTACCAGCACCCATGCTGTTGCCCGCCTCCACCAAGGCGTTGCCTCCAATAATCAGGGTCTGCTCCTTCACACCATCACCACCGCTGGAAACAGAAATGCCACTGCCCACCGACAACTGCGCATTCCCGTCAATCAAGCAGTAACCCAAACCCGCCGAGTTCTCGGTCACTTTCAAGTCGTCGCCCGCACGGAACACCGCATCCCCATGCATCTCAAACCGCCCCACCCCGTGCTCTCCAACCTCCCAGTCCAAACCATTCACACCATCGTTGTTCGAGGTGCCAGCCATCCCCGGATCATCCGGCCCGTCAAAATAAATGGTCCCGCCATTCATGATGAACGAACTCTCCACCGCGGTCTCACCAATCTGAACCTTCTCATCCCCAGGCGTCTGGCCAATCCGCAAAAATCCCCCGTTCATCACAATATGACCGGAATTCTCCGCCCCAACACCCAATCGTAACCAAGCCAGCTCACGGTCACCCGCATCCGCAGCAATCGTGGCCGTCCCCCCATTGTCAATGTGGATAATCGCATCCACATTCGGCTCCGCCGAAGGACTCCAGTTGGATGCCGTAAAGAAATCCCCCTGCACAGGGACCCAATTCAGGTCCGCAAGCTGTGCACGTGCCACCGGAGTGGCCGCCAATAGCCCTAAACTCAACGCCGCCAAGGAACAGGTATTAATTCGCTTCTTCATCATAGTCTGGTTTGGTGACTGTCAGCCTTCCGCAGCTAACAGACTCGGTTTAACGAACTCCCCCCCCGAAACAACAACAGCGCTTCCTCAAAAGCCTGCTCGGGAGTGTCCGTAATGGACACCACTACCCCCAACCACGGTCAAGGACATTCGACAGCCACGTGAACTTCACGTGACACATCGTCTCCCCCTCAACCCTCATCGCTCCCGCCACGCTTTGCGCTTCCCGCTTTGCGCTCTACCTCTACAACACCCAGTTCGCCCGATACGGCACCTGCAAGAACGCGTTCGCCGCCTCATTGTTCGTAAACCGCGAAGCCGCCGCATCCCATGCCAGCTTCTGCCCAGGAAACCGAATCGCAATCGCCCCCAGCAACGCCGACAGCGTCAACGGCCCTCCAAAATCAAAATTCGAACCCGCTTGCCCCCCCGTCCGGATCGCCTCCAGCCAATCCCAGGCATGATTCTTCACCCGCGGAATCTTGGCCTCATACGTCCCCCCCTCCTCATACTCCTTCCGCCTCACATCCGGCACAATCCGACACGCCCCAGCACCATGCGACCCATGCATGATCATCCCCTTGTCCCCAAACAAAATCGCACCCGTCCCAGGCGGATTGTAATGATCATCCATCGCCGCCGGCTTCGGAATCACCACGTTCCCATCATGCCAAACTACCTTCACCGCACCACGACCCCCCTTCGCCGGATAATGATAGGTGATCTTCGTCCCCGGAGGATACGTCAACCCATGCTTCACCACGTCGTAATCTAAAACCTCCGCCTCCACCGACACCGGCTCAGTCAAACCCAAAGCCCAAAATGCCGGATCCATCACATGACAAAACCAATCCCCAATCGTACCCGTCCCAAATGGCATCCACCCACGCCAGTTCCAATGCACCCATAACGGCGAATACGGCCGGAACGGAACCGGTCCAATCCACAGGTCATAATCCAAACTCTCCGGCACCGCTGCCTGCTCCTTCGCCTTCTCCAAATTCGGAATCTGACAATACACGTTCTTAAACGCATCACACCCCGCATGCACCTCCGTCACCTTCCCAATCGCCCCATCCCAAACCCACTCGCATGTCTGCCGAATCGTCCCACTCGAATGCCCCTGATTCCCCAGCTGGGTCACAACCCCGTGCTCCCGCGCCGCCTTCATCATCGCTTGCACCTCGCGCACGGTATGCGCCAACGGCTTCTCACAATATACATGCTTCCCCCGCCGCATCGCCTCCAGCGCAATCACCGCATGCGTGTGATCCGGCGTCCCAATCACCACCCCGTCAATCCCATCCCCCATCCGGTCCAACATCACCCGGTAATCCACAAACCGCTTCGCCTTCGGATACTTCTCAAACTCCTTCGCCGCATAACTCGAGTCCACATCACACAACGCCACAATGTTCTGCCCCTCATTCGCCATGTCCCCCACATCGCTCCCCCCACGACTCCCAATCCCAATACCCGCTAAATTCAACCTCGCATTCGCCGACTCCGCACCCCTCAACACTCCCCCAGCCACCACCTGAAACCCAAACACACCCACCCCTGCCGACCTCAAAAAATCACGACGATTCATAGACATAACTCCTCCTCCTACATGCTTCTCAGGGTTCTTCACGCGCCCTATAATGCCCCGAACCCAAAAAAATTAAAGCCCAGATTCACCACCCCACACACATCACCAGCAACCAGCAACTTCCGTCTCGTGCGAAACACCCATCCAACTCTCTCCCCGCGAGCGCATCCACCGCGAGACCCATATCCAATATCCCATATCCCATAACCCATATCCCATATCCCATATCCCACCTGCAATCTCCCCCCCTCCCCCATGCCTACACTCCTCAACCTCCTGCTCATCACTCTCGCTCTCACCTCCACCACTCCCGCCACCCCAGCCAGACCGAATATCGTCATCATCCTCGCCGATGACATGGGCTACGGCGACCCCCAACCCTATAACCCACAATCCACCATCCCTACCCCAAATCTGACCCGCCTCGCCCAGGAAGGCATGCTCTTCACCGACGCCCACTCCCCCTCCGCCGTCTGCACCCCAACCCGATACGGACTCCTCACGGGACGCTACGCCTGGCGCACCCGACTCAAAAACGGCGTCCTCTTCCCCCCCAACGACCCCCCCCTCATCGAAACCAACCGCACAACACTCCCCCAATTGCTCCAACAACAAGGCTACACCACCGCCTGCGTCGGCAAATGGCACCTCGGCATCGATTGGGCCCGCAATACCAACGACGAAGTCGACTTCGACCAGCCCTTCCGCCACGGACCCAATGAAGCCGGATTCGACGAATTCTTCGGAATCGCCGGATCCCTCGACATGGTCCCCTACGGCTTCTACCGCAATCACCACCCCGTCCAACCCTTCACCACAAACCAACCCGCCCAACCCTTCCCCCAGTTCGTCAGGGAAGGACCCCGCGCCCCGGATTTCCGCCCCGACGAAGTCCTCGACCGCCTCACCGCCGAAGCCACCAACTTCATCCAAAGCGCCTCCACCTCCACAAAACCGTTCTTCCTCTACCTCGCCCTCACCGCACCCCATAAACCCACCTGGCCCGCTCAACGCTTCCGCAATAAAACCCAACTCGGCCCCTACGCCGATTTCGTCCACCAAACCGATTGGTCAGTCGGTCAAATCCTCAACACACTCGATTCCACCAGCACCACCTCCAATACGCTGCTCTTCTTCACCAGCGACAACGGCTCATACATGTACCGCCGCCCGAATCACCTGCCTGACCACAGCAACGATGCGTCCATCCACGGCTACGCCCCCAAGAACCACCAACCCAACGGCCCGTGGCGCGGCACCAAAGCCGATATCTTCGAAGCCGGCCACCGCATCCCCCTCCTCGTCCGCTGGCCCCATCAGATAACCCCCAAATCCTCCTCGCACCAAACGGTCTGCCTCACCGACCTCTTCGCCACCTGCGCCGATATCCTCAATGTCAGCCTAACCCAGGATACAGCACCCGATAGCACCAGCCTCCTCCCCCTCCTCACCCAAACCTCGACCCGGTTCGAACGCCCCCCAGTCATCCATCACTCGGTCAATGGCACCTTCTCCATCCGTCAAGGCCCATGGAAACTCATCCTCAGTAACGGCTCCGGCGGACGTGAACAACCCGCCGGCAAACCCTTCGCACCCCCACACCAACTCTATAACCTCACCACCGACCCCACCGAATCAACCAACACCATCCTCCAATTCCCCGAAATCACCTCCCAACTCTCCAACGCCTTCTACTCCACCTACCCCTAACAACCTTCCCCAATCCCCCCATCCGACCAATCACCCCACTCTCTCCCCTCGCTCACCTCCCGGCTCCTCGTCCCACCCTACCCCACCAACGCCTTCACCACCTTCCCGTGCACATCGGTCAATCGATAATCCCGCCCCTGAAACCGATACGTCAGCCGCTCATGATCAAAACCCAGTAAATGCATCACGGTCGCCTGAAAGTCATGCACATGCACCTTGTCCTTCGTCACCCCAAACCCCAACTCATCCGTCTCACCATAACTCAGCCCGCCCCGAACCCCACCCCCAGCCATCCACATGGTAAAACAGTCCGGATAATGATCCCTCCCCAACGTGTCCGATGCCGCCGTCCGTCCCTCCCGAAACGGCGTCCGCCCAAACTCCCCCCCGCAAATCACCAGTGTGTCATCCAACAAACCCCTCTCCCGCAAATCCCGAATCAATGCCGCCATCGGCCGATCCACCGTCGCACACTTCCGCGTCAAACCACCCCGAATATCCTCGTCATCCCGCGTCCCATGAAAATCCCAGCCCCAGTCAAATAACTGCACAAACCGAACCCCCTTCTCCACCAAACGCCGGGCCAGTAAACAATTGTTCGCAAAGCTCGCCGCCCCGGGCTCCGCCCCATACGCCTCCAATACCCCCTCGCCCTCCCTCGAGATGTCCATCAGCTCAGGAACCGACGCCTGCATCCGATACGCCAGCTCATACTGCGAAATACGAGTCCGCGTCTCCGGATGCCCATACTCATCCGCATGCATCTCGTTGATCGCCGCAATCGCATCCAAGCTCAATCGCCTCGTCCCACGATCCATCCCCGCCGGATCCGATACATACAACACCGGATCCCCCTTCGACCGACATTGCACCCCCTGATACACCGGAGGCAAAAATCCACTCCCAAATGAGTTCTTGCCCCCGTTCGGTAACGTCCCGCTCGAAATCAAAACAATAAACCCGGGCAAATCCGCATTCTCCGTCCCCAAACCATACGTCACCCACGACCCAAACGAAGGCCGCCCCGGCCGCGGTGACCCAGTCAATGTAAATAACTCCGCCGGCGCATGGTTGAACTGATCGGTGTTCATCGAATGAACCATGCACAACTCATCCGCCACACCCTGTAAATGCGGGATCGCATCCGACATCCATAACCCGCCCTCACCACATTGCTTAAACTCCCGCCTCGTCCCCAATAACTTCGGAACCCCCGACGTAAACGCAAATGTCTTACCCTCCAAAAACGACGCCGGACAATCCCGCCCATCCCACTTCACCAACTCCGGCTTGTAATCATACATGTCCAAATTCGGCGGCGAACCCGTCAGATGAATGTAAATCACCCGCTTCGCCCTCGGCTTGAAATGGGGCTCCCGCACCGCCATCGGATCCACCAGCCCAGCCGCCTTTCCTGGGTTCATCAATGACGCCAGCGCCACCCCGCCCAACCCCGCACAGGTCTGCTTCAAAAAATGACGCCGCGTCACACTCCGAATTCTCTCAAGCTCAGGATTCATGGCTTCAAAAACATCTCGTCCAAATTCAACATCGCATTCGCCACCACAGTCCACGCAGCCGCCTCCACCACCCCCAGCCCCTCACCCAAATCCCCCAACGGCTCAGTCGCCAGTCGCCTCGCCTCATCCTCCCGGCCCCCAAACCGCTCGCAAGCCCCCTCATATAACTCCGATAAAACCCGCACCTCCGCCTCCACCGGCTCCCGCACTAAACACTCCCGTAAACCCACCCTCACCCGCTCACCCACTTCCCCATCCAACTGCATCAGCCCGCGCCCCAAAGCCTGCGCCGCCTCCACATACACCGGATCATTCAACGTCACCAAAGCCTGTAATGGAGTGTTCGTGTTCTTCCGCCTCACAGTGCAAACCTCACGGCTCGGCGCATCAAACGCCGCCATCGATGGGTACGGACTCGACCTCCGCCATACGGTATAGACCCCCCGCCTATACCGGTCCTCCCCCCCGCTCGCATCCCAGTCCGTCCCACTCCCAAACGCAGCACTCAAACCCATCGACGGCTGCGGCGGACGCACAGAAGCCCCACCCACTTTCCGACTCAACAAACCGCTCACCGCCAACGCCTGGTCACGCACCATCTCCGCCGATAACCGCACCCTCGGGCCCCGCGCCAATAACCGGTTGTCCGGATCCCGCTCAGCCAATTCCTCACTCAACTTCGAACTCTGCCGATACGTCCCCGATGTCACCATCAACCTCAATAAATGCTTCACATCCCAACCACTCTCCCGAAACTCCACCGCCAACCAGTCCAGCAAGTCCGGATGCGACGGCAAATCCCCCTGCGATCCGAAATCCTCACTGGTCGCCACTAAACCCACGCCAAACAACGCCTCCCAATACCGGTTCACCACCACCCGCGCCATCAACGGATTCTCCGCACTCACCAACCACCGCGCCAAACCCAACCGATCCACCCTCCCGCTCCCCGCTACCCCCCCGAATACCGACGGAATACCCGCCACGACCTCCGGACCCAAATCCCGAAAACTCCCCCGATACTGCACCCGGGTCACCCGACGCCGCCCCTCCCCCAACTCGCGCATCACCGGCACGGTCACCCGCGGTCGCATCCCCGCCATCTCCTGCTCCAACTCTAACAGTCGCTCACCATCCTCACCCCCCTCAGGATCATGCCACGCGAAAAACTCCACCAACGCCGCTTCCTCCCCTAAACCACGATCCTCCGGCCGCTTAGCCAAACCCGCCTGCAGCCTGTTCGGAACCGCCGGGCGTGGATTCATATCCCCAGTCACGGAAATCCGAAACCGACGCACCTTCCTATGCGGAAAATTCTGGTGCATCTGAAACTCCAGCCGCCAGCCCGCCTCCAACTCCAAAGGCTCCTCCAATTCCAACACCGCCTCCTGCCGCTCACGCTCCCGCCCCCGCACCGCCCACCCGCTCAACCGATCCCCACCATTCCCATCCACAGCACGCCTCACCTCATACCACTCCTGCTCATCACTCGCCGTAGCCGACCTGAACTTCACCCGACGCGATTTCTCCTTCTCCTCGCCATCCTCCATCTCCCGATACTTCACGTGCAACTCCAGCTCGTTCAATACCCACGGGTTCTCCTGCCCCAAAACCTCCAGCCGCACCGCCGTCCAGACACCCCCACCCTCCGGCACACCCAAACGCAGCTTGTAATTGTCTCGCGGCGCCGAATGCTCCCCCACCTCAATCACCCCATCCCCATCCAAAACCATCTCCGCCTTCGACTCCGCCTCCATGTCCTCCAAACCAAAACGTAGCACCCGCCACCCCTCACCCGATAACAAGGCCCGCTCCCAACCATGCCGACGTTCCATCCCCGCCGGCTCAGCCAACCTACCCCGAATACCGTTCAAAACCTGCAGGGTCTCCACACGTAACGCCCCCATCCGCTCCTTCTGCTCCTCCTCATATAACCCCAACACAGGCCACTCATCCCCGCGATCCTCGTCCGCCGTCTGGTTGAAAACCGCAAATACCTTAAAATACTCCTCCTGCGTAATCGGATCATACTTGTGCGTGTGGCACTGCGCACAATCAATGGTCGTCCCCATCCACACCGCAAAGGTCGTATTCACCCGGTCCACAATCGCCTCATTCCGAAATTCCTCATCATCCGTCCCACCCTCGTTGTTCGTCTTCGTGTTCCGGTGAAATGCCGTCGCCACCACCTGCTCGTCCGTCGCCCCCGGCAACATGTCCCCCGCCAGTTGCTCAATGGTAAACTCATCAAACGGCTTGTTCGCGTTAAACGACCGAATCACATAATCCCGATACGCCCATATCGTCCGGTGAGGATCATCCGCATACCCCGCCGAATCCGCATACCGTGCCAAATCTAACCACTGCCTCGCCCAATGCTCCCCATAAGCCTCCTTCGATAACTGACCATCCACATACCGCTCAAACGCATCCGATTGAACATCGCGTACAAACGCCTCAACCTCCTCCCGGCTCGGCGGTAAACCCGTCAAATCCAAAGCCACCCGACGCGCCAACACCTCCCTCTCCGCCTGCTCCGATGGCCTCAAACCTTCCACGCCCAACCGACGCAGCACAAAAGCGTCAATCGCATTCCTCGCACGCAAACGATCCTCACCCACATCCGGAACCTCAGGACGCAACGGAACCTCATACGCCCAATGGCCCGCATAATTGCCCCCTTCCTCAACCCACTTCCGCAATACCTCCACTTCCCGCTCAGTCAAACGTCGCCCCGCCCCCGGAGGCGGCATCCGGTCCTCATCCTCTCCCGAAACCACCCGATGCAATAACTCACTCTCTCCAGGATCACCAGCCACCACCGCCGCATATCCCCCATGCACCGCCGTCGCACCCTCAAAAGTATCCAACCGCAATCCTTCAGCGCCGCCTCTGCCCCCCTGCCTCTTCGCCTCATCCGGCCCATGACACCGATAACAGTGCCCCGACAAAATAGGACGCACCTCGCGGTTGAAATCCACCCCCGCCTCCACCACCAAACTCCCCAAAAGCACACACCACCCCCCAAGGTGACCTAAACGAATGCTGAACATGACCAAACCTTGCCCAAATCCCACCACCCCTTCAAGCCCCCCAATAGTCGCTCAGACAATCTATCCCTAACCCCCTCTCCTCCAACACTCCCCCAAAAAGCCAACTGCTGCTCAGACAATCTGTTTGTAAGTCATTGCACCACAACGTATCTCAGTTCCATTAAAAGAACCCTTTATTCCGGAAGTGCGAAGCACACATAACCATCCCCCCGCTTCGTCCCCGGCTTGCCGCCCCCTCCCGCCGCAATCACCACATATTGCCGCCCGTGAAGCTCATACGTCGCCGGTGTCGCATACCCCCCAGCAGGCAACTCGTGCTCCCAAAGCAACTCCCCGGTATCTTTGTCGTATGCATGAAATCGCTCGTCCATCGAAGCCCCGATAAATACCAGTCCACCGGCCGTAACCACCGGCCCGCCAATGTTGAACGTCCCCGTCGCAGCCTCCCCCCTCGCCTCCAAAGCCGGATAAGTCCCTAGCGGCACCCGCCACCTCACCGCCCCTTCATCCAAGCCAACCGCAACAAGCTCGCCCCATGGCCGACGATTCACGGGATATCCCTCCGCATCCCGCCAATCATGATGCCCAGTCGCCACAAATGGAATCTCCCCCGCCCAACTCAGCGTCATCTCCTCCCTGCTCACCACCTCGGAGTGCCCCTCACCAAAAAAGAAAGCCACCAAAGCACGCCGCTCCACCTCACTAAAGGAACCAAACGAAGGCATCTGCCCACGACCAGTCCTCATCAATTCCAGAATCTCCGCCCGCTTAAGGCGCTTCGCCACGTCCACCAAACTCGGAGAAGCCTGCAAAACCGGCTTCTCAAACCCATGACAATACGAACACACACTCCGGTATATGTGCTGACCCAAATCGTATAACGGCATCGACTCCTCAGGTTGTGCCCTCACCATGGATATCCATTCTGCTTCATTGCTCAAGTTCACCACGACGGTCCGGGTCTCCGGATCAAACGCTGAACCTCCCCATTCACAACCACCGTTGAACTGTGGCAAAACCGGCATCCGGCTGAATCCAGGCGGCGTGAAAATCCCGCCAACAACTATGTCCCTCAACTCGCTTAAGACCTGCTCCCTCGACACCCGGTCCAGATCGGTCACCTCTGCCTCGTTAAAGCCCTGCTGGCTTAGAATAAACTCCTCCGGCGGAAAGGGCTGCGTTGGCCACGCCAGTTCACCCGGAATCTCGGAAGCAGGAACCGACCTTTCCTCCACTGGAAACAATGGCTCGCCAGTTTCCCGATCCAAAACAAACAGGTGACCCATTTTCGTGGGCTGCACAACCGCCTCGATCACCCCTCCTTCGCGCCTCAACGAAGCCAACACCGGGGGAGTCGGCAAGTCGTAGTCCCAAAGATCATGATGCACCGTCTGGAAATGCCACCGCAGCTCACCAGTCGATGCATCCAGCGCCAGAACACAATTCGCATAAAGGTTTTGCCCCAGCCGGTTGCCACCCCAATGGTCGTAAGCCGCCGACCCAGTTCCGCAGAACACCCACCCCCGCGCTTCGTCCAATGTGAAGCCCCCCCAAGCATTTGCCCCACCAACCGTCTTCCACGAATCCCCCGACCACGTATCAGCCCCGACCTCACCCGGATGAGGAATGGTATGGAAGATCCAGCGGCGCTTCCCCGTTCGAACATCATAGGCCCGAATATGCCCGGGGGCCGCAGAACCGGGCCCTTCACCAACCACGGACCCCATGATCAAAAGATCCTTCCAGATGATCCCCGGTGTGTTGTTGCCAACGGAAAGAAAGAAGGTGTCCCTATCCAAACCGTCCCGCAAATTCACTCGACCTCCCGCTCCAAAAGTACGAATCAATGATCCCGACCCGGCTTCCAGCGCATACAAATAATCGCCGGCCGTATGGAAAATCCGCCGATCCCTTCCTCCATCACTCCAGTAAACCACACCTCGATTAACCCCACCTCCACGCCGCCCCTCCCAAGGATCAAACCTCCAGACCAATCGACCACTCGCCGCATCCAAAGCAGCACAACGCACCTTAGGCGTGGTAATATACAGCAACCCGTCCACCATGATCGGGTTGCACTCAATGGTATCCCCGCTCTCACCGGAACTCCACGTCCACGCCACGTTCAGGTTGCCCACGTTCGAACGATTAATCTGGTCCAGCTCTGAATAATGCGATCCTCCCGGGTCACCGTGATAAACCCGCCAACCGCGGTAATCCGAAGAGAAACACCACACAACTATAACGACCTGCGCCAGAGGCAACCCTCGCAACCACAATCCGCGCACCAGTGAACGCCAAGCCGACCGTCCGCCCGCCACTGTCGTCACCTCAAACCACATACGGGCCAGACGCTAGTGACCACTTCTGAACCAGTCGACCCCGAACTCAATAGCTGTTCAGACCTTTTATTGATAACCACCTGCGCCACAAAGCGTTGTATTTTCTCAGACCTTCTGTTCAAAAACCGTTGACCTCCAGCGCTCCGGTCCTAATCTCCAAAGCCCATGAGGAGGTTTCGCCCGAAGGTTCGCCCAGAGTCCACAGGCTGTTTCCATTGCGTCTCCAGAGTTGTCGACCGCCAGCGTATCTTCCGTGCCCGAGAAAAGGAGAAGTTCGTCGCCCTCATGCGTGAATACGAGGAGTTCTGCGAAATCAAGGTCCTAACGTTCACCATCCTCGCCAATCATTTCCACCTTCAGCTCATGGTCCCCCCTAGACCCCAGCAGCTCCCCTCCCCGGACCAGATGCTGGCCAAACTGAGGAAACTCACCAGCTCCACCGACGTCGATGCCATCGAACTCCAAATCCGCACTCTCGAGAAAAACAACGACCGCCGCGGCCTGGAAGCTTACATGCAGACATTCTATCGCCGCATGTGGAATCTCTCCGCCTTCATGAAACAGTTAAAACAGCGGTTTACTCAGTGGTACAACGCGCTCCACGGACGCAAGGGTACTCTCTGGGAATCACGCTTCCGCTCCTCGATCGTCGAGGGTGACGGGCCTGCCCAGCTGGCCTCCTCGGCCTACACTGACCTCAACCCCGTCCGCGCCGGAATCGTCTCCGATCCGCTCGATTACCGCTGGTGCGGATACGCTCAGGCGGTCGCAGGCGACCCTCGGGCTATCGAAGGTATCCGGATCATCACCGCCGCCCTCAACAACGGCATCATCCCTCCGGCAAAGGACGCTCTCAGCCAATACCGACTGCTCCTCTTTAACCGCGGCTCAGAAGATCACAACAGCAAGTGCAAAGGTAATCTCAAACGGCAGGATGTCCTTCAGGTCATCCAGAACAAGGGCCAGGTCTCCATCAGCGATATCCTCAAGTGCCGAGTGCGCCACTTCATCGATGGGGTCGCAATCGGATCCCGCGAGTTCGTAGAGGACCTCTTTCACTACAACCGCGACCTCTTCGGCCCAAATCGCAGATCAGGCGCACGCAGGCTACGAGCCATCAAGGACACCTCCCTCTTCACTCTCAGGGACCTGAAGAAAGATACCTTCGGATGAACCTCCTTAACCTAGTTCATTAGCACGGAAGCCATTGTGATCGCTTGTCATTCAAGCGGGAGAAGCGTTGGATTGAAGTCGTGCATACCTCCTCCTTGGTGCTTGTAGGCGCAGTCTGCTGGACCTCAGCAATCCCCCACCACCTCCGCGCTGACGTAGTAGCCGATGCGCAGCCACCAACCGCAGCGGCACTTGAAGCCCCTCCCCAAGCCAAACCGTTCAGCCTTCACAAGGTTCGCCTTTTGGAAGGCCCCTTCAAAACAGGACAAGATATTGCGGCCAGCTATCTACTCACTCTGGAGCCTGACCGATTCCTGTCGTGGTTTCGCAAGGAGGCAGGCTTGGAACCCAAAGCCCCGAACTACGGCGGATGGGAGGCCCAAGGAATCGCGGGGCATACCGGAGGCCACTACCTCAGTGCATGTGCACTGGCATGGGCCAGCACCGGTGATCCGCGCTTTCTTGATCGGGCAAACTACATGGTCGAGGAGCTCGCGACCTGCCAAGCCGCAAACGGTGACGGCTATGTCGCAGCTATCCCGCAGGGCAAGCGCATCTACAGTGAGATCGCAGCCGGCAACATCCGGTCCTCCGGCTTCGATCTCAACGGAGGCTGGGTCCCCAATTACACGCTCCACAAGCTCTTCGCAGGCCTTCGTGATGCCTACCGATTGTGCGGTTCTGCAAAAGCCATGGAAGTCGGGCGAAAGCTTGCTGACTGGATGGAACGCACGCATTCACACTTATCGGAGGAGCAGATGCAGCGCATCCTAGCTTGTGAACATGGAGGTCTCAATGAGACCTTTGCAGATCTGTACGCTGATACCGGAGATCACCGTTACCTGACATTAGCACGCCGCTTTCAGCATCACGCCATACTCGACCCGCTGGCCGACTCTCAGGACATACTGCCCGGAAAACACGCGAACACACAGATCCCGAAACTGATCGGACTGGCCACGCTTTACGAACTTACAGGTAACCCTGCTGATCAAGCCGCAGCAGATTTCTTCTGGAAGCGTGTCGTCTACCACCACAGCTACGTAACCGGAGGTCATTGTGACCACGAGCACTTCGGCCAGCCAGACCAACTCAACGACCGCCTGACCACAGCCACCACCGAAACGTGCAATATATACAACATGCTCCGTCTCACGCGCCATGTGTTCGGCTGGAATCCACGGGCTGAAGTCGCAGATTTCTACGAACGGGCATTGCTCAACCAGATCCGTTCAACCCAACACCCTGACGGACGCGTCATTTACAACCTCTCGCTCAAACCGGGGCACTACAAAGAATACCAGGACCCGTACAACGCATTCACCTGCTGTGTCGGAACCGGCTTCGAAAATCACGTGCGCTATGGGGACGCCATCTACTTCCATAATGACCAAGGCCTCTGGGTGAACCTCTACATCGCCTCGGATCTGGATTGGACCGCTCGCAAAATAAAACTCCGACAGGAAACCGCGTGGCCCAATGCAACATCGTCCCGCATCACAATCAGCAGCGGCGATGTCCCGAAACAATGGACACTTCGCCTCCGCAAACCCCACTGGGTCCAAGGCGGATTCAGCGCAACCGTAAATGGACAACCCGCCAACGCCACGCTCACCAACGCGGGCTACCTCGAGATCCAACGCACTTGGCAAATTGGCGACTGTGTTGACGTCCAGTTCCCCATGGGCCTGCACACGGAATCCATGCCGGATAACACCAACCGCATCGCAGTCTTCTATGGACCAACGCTACTCGCCGCAGACCTCGGCCCCGTCGCGGACCCCGCAGCAGAAGCCCCTGACTACGTCCCCGTCCTGATCACCGATGACAAACCGGTGACAAGCTGGTTGACGCCAGACTCACTTGCGCCCCCTCGGTTCGAAACCCGCAATGTCGGCCGCCCTCGCAACTTAACCCTAACCCCATTCCACTCGCTTCACGACCGGCGTTACACCGTCTATATGGACAAATTCACCAACGCCGAGTGGAACGCACGACAGCAGGAAATCCGCCTGCGTGAAGAAGCATTACGCGCCCTGGAAGCCCGCACCGTCGACATCCTCCGGGTCGGAGAGATGCAGCCCGAACGCGACCACAATCTTACCGGGGAAAACACCTCCGCCGGCGAGTTCAATGGCCGCAAATGGAGACACGCCACCGATGGCGGTTGGTTCTCCTTCACTCTCAATGTCGACCCGGATAAGCCGAACGCACTCATCTGCACCTACTGGGGCAGCGATGGCGGAAACCGCACCTTCGACCTGATCGTCGACGGGGAGATTCTCCGCACGCAGACCCTCGAGAGCAACGATCCTGGCCAGTTTTTCGATGTCTTCACGCCCATCCCCACCGCGCTTACGCTGGGCAAAGAAACCATCACGCTGCGTGTCCAGGCCCACCCCGATCACTGGGCGGGCGGGCTCTTTGGCTGCCGCATCATTCGCGATACAGACGACTAATTCGATCTGAATGACAGGTTCAGCTTGATTCCCAACCAACCAGCCCAACACTAGATGGGTGCCGCGACCCTCAGTCATCGAACTCGGCGAAGGCCGGGAGCTCAGCCGTATACCGATCCTCTTCGAAGATCGGTCAGTCATCGCCATCGACAAACCTGCAGGCTGGATGCTCGTCCCCTTCACTTGGCAGACCACGCGACGCAACCTCCCCGCAGCCATCACCTCCTCCATCAAAGCGGGTGACTTCTGGGCCAAATCCCGGAACCTTAAAATGCTCAGGAACGTGCATCGTCTCGATGCCGAAACCACCGGCATCCTTCTCTGGGTCAAGAGCATCGGCGCAGTCAGACCCTTCAGCGACCTCTTCAAATCCCGCCGCATCAGGAAGACCTACCTCGCAGTGGTCGACGGCATCCCCAAATCGAAGTCCTGGACTTGCCGCGATGCGTTGGCCCGCGACCCGGACTCCATTGGCCGCATGCAAATAGACCGCAAACAGGGTCAGGAAGCCGAAACACACTTCCGGGTCATCGAGACCATCCAGGGAAAGACCCTGATCGAAGCTCGCCCCATTACAGGTCGCACACATCAAATCCGGGTGCACCTGCTCCAGGCCAGATGCCCGATCGTCGGAGATACGCTTTACCACCCCGAGGACCTCAGCTCGCGATCCGACCAAATCTTCCCCATGGGACTACGCGCTGTGGCTCTGGAATACCCCGACCCTTTCCAACGAAAACCAGTCCGCATCCATGCCCCGGCAGACACTTTCCTGCGTTCCTTTGGCTTTGCCCCAACCGCATGGACACATCCACGGCCTGATCGCCCGGACAAACGCAGTGCAAAGCCCAAAGCGGAGCCTTCGAAACAGAAGGGCACAACAGCCGTAGACGAGTAGCCTACGGCAGGACCGGCAAGCCCTTCACTCCGCCCAGCGCAAAGGCAACCCAGGCGTCTCCCGTCTCCCCTCCCAATTTACCGCCCCCAGTCGCAGGCACCACGACATACTCGACCCCACCAATCTCGTAGACAGTCGGAGGAGCCGTCCCGTGCCACGGCAGGTCGTGACTCCACAGCTCCTCTCCATTCTCCGCATCAAAAGCTCGAATCCGCTTGTCCCGGGTCCCCGACACGAAGACCAATCCCCCCGCGGTTACGCTCGCCCCACCAAAGTTCTCGGTCCCGGTCAACGGCATGCCCAACTCCGTCAGCTCAGGATATTCCCCCAACGGCACCTTCCACACCAGCTTGCCACTGTTCAGATCCAGACAGGCCAGAGCCCCCCAAGGAGGAGTACAGCCCGGATACCCCTCATCATCCAGCAACTTCACCCAACCACCAAATGTCCACCGACCTGCCTCCCCTCCCGCCAGAACAGCGTCAGGTCGATCACGAAGAAAGAGAAAATCTGCCAAAGCCTGCTTCTCACCCCCTGTCAGATGCGCGAACGAAGGCATCCCACCCTTCCCGTGCTCCATCTGCACCAGAACCTCCTCATACTTCTTCCGATGCCTCACCCCCACCAGCGGCGGCGCATGGTTCATCCCCCGCCGATCCACCCCGTGACACACCGCACAGTTCTTTTGAAATAGGTCACCCCCTTGTGTAAGCGGCTCATGAGCGTCATACGGCTTTTCGTCATCCCTAAATACCGTGATATACCAGGGGATCTCGTTCAGGTTCACATACAATCGGCCCTTCTGGGGATCCAACGCCGCGCCCGTCCATTCCGCACCGCCATGCTCGTTGAAAATCACCGTGGGCCGCCCGGCTTCAAACGGTTGAAACCAACCCAGATTCGCTCGCCCAACCACCTTCATCACCCACTCCGTAGCCACCTCCGTGCGCTGAGTGACATCTTCCAAATCGAACACCTGCCGGACCAGTGGCGCAGGCACTTCCAGATCAGGCTGATACGGCCAGGTCGATTCATCCGCAATCAAAGACGCAGGCGCCTTTCGAAGCCGGAACGGAAACAACGGCTTCCCCGTCATCCGATCCAGAACCAGCGTGTTACCCAGCTTGCTCACTGCCGCCACAACATCAACTCGTCGCCCCTCTCGCTCCACTGTCGCCAACACCGGCGGGCTGGGAATATCCCAATCCCATATATCATGCCGCACTTCCTGAAAATGCCACCTCCGCTCCCCGGTCAACGCATCCAACGCCACAATACAGTTGGCAAAAAGGTTCCTCCCAACATGCCCCATGCCCAGAAAATCCGGCTTCGGTGAACCGGTCGTTACATAGGCTAAACCACGATCGGCATCCATGGCCATGCCCCCCCAGCAGTTCGCCCCCTGCTCAGGACCAAGCCACGTGTCCGCCCCAAACTCGCCAGCCTGAGGAATAGTATGAAACCGCCAGATCAACTCCCCCGTCCGAACGTCATAGCCAAATACGTCGCGCTCAAAACCAGGGATGACAAAAACATGCCGATATACCGCCCCGGAAACCGTCGCTGCCGTGGGCAAACGAACTCGCCCGTTCTCACCAAACTCCTGAATCGGCCTGCCATCCTCGGCATCAATCGCAAACACCCACCGCCCCGCGCCAAACAAGAGACGTCCGGTGTGGCCAACCTCCCCGGGCCAATAGACCAGTCCACGGCGCGCAGGATCATCCGCCAGTCCGGCGCTTTCACCCCGAAGATCAGGCTTAAACCTCCAACGCTCTTCCCCAGTCGAGCCATCTACCGCGACGACACAATCGCCTGGGGTCGGCGTCACCAACAACCCTTTGACCACGATCGGATTGCATTGAATATTGCCTTCACCATCCCCACTCCGATACGTCCACGCCACTCCAAGTTGCTTCACGTTCCCGCGATGTATCTGCCCGAGGGAAGAGTAGCGACTGCAGGCATCGTCGCCGTGAGAACGGTTCCAGCCCTTGAAATCACCCGCCTCGTATTCCCTCAACGCAGGTGTGAGTTCGTCTGTCCTCGCCGCAGGCACCACTCGATAAGGTGCCCCGCCTTGCATAAGCCGAGTCCGCGTGCTTTCCAAACCCTCCAAATTCCCCCGCAATGTCTCCTCGCTGTCCGTCTCAGGACGATGATCCAACACCCCAACCGGCCCCGCCCAACCACTCTCGATAACCACACGAATCATCTCCTCCTCCAAGTCGCCCTCCCCAATCTGCAGGATCTTGCGGCCCTTCGCCTCACCATCCTCGACCATACCGTTTAGATTCACCGCCAGCAAATAGGGCTGCATCACACCAAACATCTCCTTGAACCGCCCACTGTGCTCATGCCCGTGATGGAAGTTGTAAACAATCCCAACGTTGGACAAACCCATCGCGCGGATCACCTCAACCTGATGCTCCGGCTCACCAAACCACCCGCCGTGGTTGTAAAGACCAAGCTCACAACCAATCTCCCCCGCCGCCTTCGCAATCGGCTCCAACACACGAACAGCCGCCCTCACCTTCTCCAAGTCATCAGTAGACCCCGGAGCAGGATCCCCCAGCGTCACCCAGAGCTGGCACCGCACGGAGTACCGCTTCAATACGTCAAGAATGCCCCGGCTCACTTCCCCCAAATCAGCCGGAAACCACCATGCCTTAAGCTCAATCCCATGTCGTCGCAGGGCCTGAACCTCCTCGTCAAAAGTCGGAATGTGTTCCTCCCTCCAATCATAAGCCACACGCCTCAAGCCCAGCCTCTCCAACATCTCCGCACGTTCCTCGGGCCCTCTCCTTTTGGCATCAAACGGCACAATACACCACGCCACCAGATTGGTCGGAGCCAACAGGTCCACATCCACCCCATCCTCTCCGGCCTCCACCCCACCCAACCCCACTTGCGCACCTCCCAAAATGGCCGCAAAAAGAAGAGCAACAAAGTTCCGCCAGTGCATCCCTCCAAGAACCTGATGCGCCCCCCACCGTCAAGCCCTCTCATTCCCCACCCAGTTTCCTCTTCCCCTCCATCACCCCGTTCAACTACCGTCCCCACCGGAGTATCAAGGACTCGACTCCACACCATACCTCACATTTGAATACCCTAACCCAAACCCCTAGCTCCTAGCCCCCAGCTCCCAAAACTATGTGCGGCATCGTCGGATATATCGGTGAACAGGAAGCCAGCCCCATCATCCTTGCTGGCCTGCGCCAACTCGAATACCGCGGCTACGACAGCGCCGGCGTCAGCGTCCTCCACAACGGCTCGCTCCAAATTCGAAAACGCAAGGGGAAGATTAGCGACGGACTCGCCCGCCTGCTCCAAACCGAACCCGTGATAGGTGGGATCGGTATCGGCCATACTCGATGGGCCACCCACGGAATACCCTCCGACGAGAACTCCCACCCACACCTCGACCAATCAGGCCGCGTCTCTCTCGTACACAACGGCGTTATCGAAAACTTCGAGGCGCTGCGGGAACAACTCACAACCCAAGGGCATACGTTCCACAGCACAACCGATACCGAGGTCCTCGCCCACCTCGTCGGCATCCATTACGAAAAAGTGTGCGCCGACCGCGCCAACAGCCATTCCCTTCAGCACTCGGAAACCCACCCACTCGCCCAAGCCGTGATGAACGCCCTCGCCGATGTCGTGGGCACCTACGGCATCGCCGTCCTCTGCCACGACCATCCCGACGTCATCGTCGGAGCCCGACGAGGCTCCCCCCTCATCATCGGTGTCGGCCAAAGGGAAAATCTCCTCGCCAGCGATGCAGCCGCAGTTGTCGCCCACACCCAGCAAGTGGTCTATCTCAACGATCATGACGTCGTCACAGTCCATGCCGACCGGTTCAAGGTCCAGCGCGCTGACACCGGAACAGCCGCTTACCGCATCAGCAAGCTCGATTTCAAGGCCGAGGAAGCCCAGAAGGGATCTTACGCTCACTACATGCTCAAGGAGATCTTTGAGCAGCCACGCGCCCTCGAAAATGCGCTCCGCGGCCGCCTCGACAAGGAGGAAGCCACGGCCCACTTCGGCGGCCTCAACATGACCACCGCCGAGCTCCGCGCCGTGGATCGCATCCTCATTAATGCCTGTGGTACCAGCTGGCACGCCGCCCTCACCGGCGAATACATGATCGAAGACCTCGCCCACGTCCCGGTCGAAGTCGAATACGCCAGCGAATTCCGCTACCGCAATCCCCCCATCGAAACCAGAACGCTCGTCCTCGTCATCAGCCAGTCCGGCGAAACCGCCGACACCCTCGCCGGCCTCCGCGAATCCCGACGCCGCGGACACAAGGTCCTGTCCATCGTCAACGTCGTGGGCTCAACCATCGCCCGCGAGTCAGATGGCGGCATCTACCTCCACGCCGGACCCGAAATCGGTGTCGCCTCAACGAAAGCCTTCACGGCACAAGTCACCGTCATGGCCCTCATCGCCCTGCTTATGGGACGCCTCCGCATGCTCTCCCACCGACGCGGCATGAAATGGATCACTGCCCTCGAAGCCCTCCCTCAACAAATGAAGGAAGTCCTCACGCTCAATGAACAGATCCAGCAAATCGCGCTGAAATACCAGAAGGCAGAGGATTTCTTCTTCCTGGGACGCCAGTTCAATTTCCCCGTAGCACTCGAAGGCGCCCTCAAACTCAAGGAGATCTCCTACATCCATGCGGAAGGCTATCCCGCCGCAGAAATGAAACACGGGCCCATCGCCATGATCGACGAACGCACCCCATCGGTTTTCGTCATCCCCAATGACAGCATGTTCGACAAAACCTTCTCCAACCTCGAAGAAATCAAAGCCCGCAAAGGCCCCATCATCGCCGTCACCACCCAGGACCGCGCCAACCAACTCGCCCGTAAAGCCGACGACGTGATCGCTCTCCCTTCAACTCTCGAACCGCTCTTCCCCCTCCTGGCCGCCATACCCCTCCAGCTGCTCGCCTACCACATCGCCGTCGCCCGCGGCTGCGACGTCGACAAACCCCGCAATCTCGCCAAATCGGTCACAGTGGAATAGCCCAGGCTGGGGGAGTTGTTTACTCAAAGGCGTAAACCTGCTCCCAGTCCCGCTCCATATCCACAATAACCCACCCCCTCGACCCAGCCTCATCCAAACCCTTCGATAACCTCCCAACGGGGGATTGCCGGTCATACGCCCATTCCCTCCCACCATCGGTATGATGCAGCAACAACCCCATCCGCGCGCCCTCACCGGCCGTCGTCCACTCCAACATCTGAAAATCCCCATCAGAATTGCCAAACGCCAGAATCGGGCGTCGCCCAATCTGGGTATAAATCCCAACCGGCTTACCCGCCTTGTCATCGATAAACTCCAGCTCCGGCACCTTCACCAAAACCGGAACTCCCTCCCGCACCTCATATTTCACCCGCAACCTGGAACCGATCACCTGTTCCCTTGACACTCCATATACGCCTTCCACCCAAGGTCGCATAAAGTCTACGCCCCCCCCGGAAACGATATACGTCTTGAACCCGTTCGCTCTCAAATACTCCAGAAGCTCCACCATGGGCGAATACACCAACTCGGTGTAACGCCTCCCCTTAGTCGGGTGCTTCGCCTGGCCTACCCAATCCAACACGTTCCGCTCATACTCCTCCGTGCTCATCCCCGCCGAAACCGCCATCGCCATCTCCATCAAACCCTCCTCGCCCTTGGCTAAAGCTGACTTGGAATCCCCCCGCAATACGGACGCAAAAGGCTCATGTTCCTTCCATTCCGGATGCTCCGATGCCAGCTCTCGTATCCGGTCGAACATAAACAACGCCTGAAAATAAAGCGGCTGCTCACTCCAGAGCGTGCCGTCGTTGTCAAAAACCGCCACTCGCTCCGCCACCGGGACAAAGCTCTCGGAACCCTCCCTCGTCACTCGCTCAACAAACTGCAGAATAGCCCGCCGGCTCTCCGTGTCGCGCCATGATGATAAAGATGCGGCACTCAAAGCGGCCTGCACAAACAACAGTCCGACCCCGACCAGAATCCCGATATGCATGCTCCTCGAGTTCATTCTCATGTCCTTCTTCCTTCTCTCAAAAAAGGGGTGCCGCGATCATCACGACACCCCTGACACTTAACAAAACCCGCCAACGGATTAATGGCTGCCAACAGCCGCCTCGATCTGCTTCTGGATCTTCTCCAGATTGAACGACCCGGGCGACTGGCTGGGCGGATAATCCTTCATCGTCATCAGGAACTGTCCGCAGAGCTGCTGCATCGGCACGATCACGTAGGGCCGATCCAGGAACCAGTCATGATAGGTGTTGGAATTGTGCTGGGCCTTCTCGAAAGGATCACGGCGCATGTGGAACAACAACGGTATGCGCAACTCGGTAAAGGGCTCACGCCATACACCAAACTGCTGACCACGATTCTCCATGAAGACCGCCTTCCAGTCATACAATCGCAAGGCCACGATCTGGCCGTCATCGTTCACGTAGTAGAACTCCTTCCGCGGAGACTCCGTCACCTTGCCCGACAAGTAATCCAGCTGGTTGTAGCCATCGATGTAATTCCGATATTTCCGGCCATTCAGCTCAACACCCTGCTTGAGCCTGTCCTTGATGTCCGGTGCCCCGGCGGCTGCCGCGAATGTCGGCAACCAGTCCTCGTGGGAAACAATGCCATTCAAGGTCACGTCCGCCGGAAAATGCCCCGGCCACCGCACAAAGGCCGGAACGCGATACGCCCCCTCCCAGTTCGAGTTCTTCTCGCTGCGGAAAGGTGTGGTTCCGGCATCCGGCCACGTATTGTAATGCGGCCCGTTGTCGGTTGAATAAAAGACGATCGTGCTGTCCGCGATACCAAGCTCATCCAACAGATTCAGCAACTGACCCACATGCAGGTCGTGCTCCACCATACCGTCGGCATACTCGTCAGATGTCGGACCCGCCAGGTTCTTGTGCTCCTCCTTCACGTGTGTCCGGAAATGCATCCGTGTGCCGTTCCACCAGCAGAAGAATGGCTTGCCCGCCTTGTTCTGCCTCTGGATAAAGTCCTTCGCCGCCGCCACGGTCTCGTCGTCAATCGTCTCCATCCGCTTCGCGGTCAGCGGACCCGTGTCCTCAATTGTTTGCCCACCCTTGCCATCCGCCTTGCACTTCAACACGCCCCGAGGACCATACTGCTCGCGGAAGGTCTTGCCGCTCGGCAGCACGAAATCTCCGGGATAATCCCGGTTCTCCGGCTCTTCCTCTGCGTTCAAGTGGTACAGGTTACCCATGAACTCATCAAAGCCATGCATCGTCGGCAGATGCTCATTCAAGTCCCCCTGGTGATTCTTGCCAAACTGACCGGTCATGTAACCCTGCGACTTCATCACGGTCGCAATGGTCACATCCGTCTTCTGCCATCCCTCTTTCGCCCCAGGCAAACCCACCTTGGTCATGCCCGTCCTTACGGGAACGTTGCCACCCAAAAATGCCGCCCGACCCGCTGTGCAACTCTGCTGCCCGTAATAGTCCGTAAAGGACACACCCTCCTTGGCAATCCGGTCAATATTCGGGGTCCGATACCCCATCATCCCCCGGTTGTTGTGGCTGATGTTCCAGGTCCCAATGTCGTCACCCCAGATGACAAGGATATTAGGCTGGGCTGCCTGAACCTGCATCACGGAAGACACACTAAACGCCAGGGCACAAAGCCCAAGGCTCCAGAACACTCTCTGCATTCGGTTTTCTCTCTTCATAATCTGCTTTGGGCTCCTCACAGCACCTCTACTTTGCCTTTTACCAAAAGGCTCTTACCTGCTCAGGCATTCACACTCCAACGAGGCCAGGCATTCACTCATAATTTGCAACATGCTATGCATGAGGGTGCCTCAACATGACATGCTCCATTCACTTTGCAACACTGAGGTTCTTATAGACACAATAATGCGTACGAATAGAAATCCAGCCACCCCTCGCCAATATCCACTCCGTTCAGCGCCTCAGGTCATCGATCTCCTGCCGGATAGCCTTGGCAACATCCTCTGTGTCCCCCAAATCCTGCGGTTCAACGGTCTTCTCCCGCGTATAGCCAATATGCCGCATCCATCCATCCCAGCGATGCCTGCGCAAACGGTCGACTGCCACGTAGAGCGGATCACTCAACACATCAGCTATGGCTTGCGCCGGGACCTCCACACCCAGGGCCTCAATAACCACCTTCGCCATGACTAGGTGCCCCTCGTCCCCGGGATGAACCTTGTCCGGTGAAAATACCTCCGCACGCCCATCGCGGGCCGCCCGCATCGGCCCGTGCAAGTCAATCACCCGAACCCCAGCCTGCGCCAGCGTCAGTTCCCAATCTCCATACACACCAAGCACCTCATCATAGCCCTTGGCTCCCTCACCTCCTGAATCGTCATAGATCGGGGGCGTCACCAGAAAGATCTCCTCAACCCCCGCCTCCCGACAATCGGCAATCAACCGCCTCACGCCGCGCTTGAAAGCCGCAAACCGCCCGGCATCCAGGGGCATGTAGATGGCGTCGTTCATCCCGTAGCAGGCAAACACAACCTCCGGCTTCAGCTTCGCCAGGACGCCCCCTAACCGGTCAAACAAACAGGGCCGGGGAAAAGCCCCACCCGCGTGGCCCTCCTCGCTCAAGCCCGATACGGTCTCACTCCCCAAACCAAGCGAGTAAATGTTGAACTGCTTCTCCGGAAACAACTGGTTCAGGTAATACCCAACAAAACTCACATAGCGTCCGTCCTGGGTAATACTATCCCCCAAAAACAGGACACGCTTCCCCTCCAGGAGTCCCACTAGGCCGCCATCCCGCCCCGTGATTGCCTCTTGTCCACCCATTGTCAGGTGACCAATCAGCATACCCAATACACATACCAACCAGCCGCTTCGTAGTCGCAACCTCATCACTCGTGATTCCTTGGTTCTAGCACCGCGCTCTACTTCCGACGCACCAAGACCCTCAGCCGCTTCACCTCGTACTGCGACGCGTTCCCCGTGAAGGTCCAATCGCGCGTCTCCCCGGGACTGTTTCCGATCCCAATGTCCGCCCCGCCGCCACTCCGCCATTGGTTGATCGCAAACAACGTCTGCTTCGCCTCATGATTGTGCACCTGCATGCATCCATACCCCTCCGGCGGAAAGGCCATCTCATCCCCGAAGTCATACACCCCTGAACTCGCGTTCGGAACACTCATCGCATTGTTCTGACCATAGTTGTGCGGCCAAAACTCAATGTTGCCCCCATCCAGTCCCTCCCCCACCTGAACCCCCCGAACGTTGGACAACACGTTCAACCGCGTCACATCCACCTGAAACACCGCCCCACTCGCCAGCGTAGGAATCCCCAGCTTCTTCACGTCGTCCGTAAACGCGTCCATCGATACATAGACATAGTCCACATTCCCGCCCGCCTTCTGAAGCTCGAGAAAATACGCCACCCGGTCAAAGCCGCCTGCAAAATCTCCGCTGCGATCCACGTCATACCGGATCGCCGCCCCAAGCTTCGCCAAATCCAAGTCGTAAACGAGCTGGTAAGCCTTCGCCTCCTTCACCTTTAAGAACAACCAGTCCCGCTCGGGCACATCCCCCGCCCGGAAAGGCACCGCCGGCAATCCCTCCCGATTCGCCAAATTCGGCTCAGCCAGCTTGTCCCAGCCAAACCGCACCGCCACCGCCTGCTTCACCTCCGGCGACGAAAGCACCACAGAATCCCCCTCAATCACCGCCTCCGCCGGAACAAAGTCCACATCCTGGCCAGCGAGTTCAAACCAGTTCAATGCGCCCCCTCCACGCACCACTAAACCGGATCCCACATGGTCAAATCGCACCCGCGCCTTCGCCCCCTCCAATTCCAACGCCCTAAAGGTCGGCCCGGAAAACTCCACCCCCGTGCGCCCATAAGTCTTCGCCAATGCAATCAGCGCCAACCGGTAACCCACCCCCTGCTTGTTCCTCGGGTGAATGTCCTGCAGGTTCCCGATGTCATGAATGACGGCCTGCCCGGTGTTCGACAGCTCCAGACACTTGTTCTGTGCCTCCCAAAACACCGGCAATACTCCCCCCGCCTCATCCCCATACTGATAAGGAGCAATCTGCACGTAAAAGAACGGGAAATCCCCCTGCCCCCAAAGCTCACGCCACCCCTTCAACAACGCCCGCTTCTTGTCAAAATACAACATCCCCTCGGTATGGTTGGATTCACCCTGATACCAAATCGCACCCCGAATCCCAAACGGCACAATCGGATGAATCATCCCGTTGTATAACGTGGTCGGCTCTCCCGGCCCGCTCAAAGGCTGAATCGCCGCAGGATAGGCCGGCGGAGGCATCAGGGGCGAACGCACCGCCACCGAGTCCCGCGCCCCACGCATCCACTTCTCCATCTCCCCAAGATAGCGGCCCAGCTCAGCCTGATACCCGGCATCCCGTGGATCCGTCATCTGCACCTTGCGCCGGATATCCTCTAAATTGTCCTCCCCTTCAAACCCCACCGGCGGCGTCCATGGCTCGATCCGCGTCCCTCCCCACGAGGAGTTGATCAGCCCAACCGGAACACCCAGCTCCCCCTGCAAATGCCTGCCAAAGAAATACCCCACCGCGGTGTAATCACTCACGGTCTCCGGTGAACATACCGTCCATGCTGCATCCACATCCTCCTTCGGAAATCCACTCGGCACTTTCGGAATCTTGATGTGCCGGATCTTGGGATGGTTCGCCGCCTTGCGCTCCTCATCCGGATTCTCCGCCCCGCCTACGGTCCATTCCATGTTCGACTGCCCCGAACACAACCACACCTCCCCTACCAGCACATCGTGGAATACCACCTCGTTTGCTCCCTTGGCCGTGAGCACATACGGACCTCCCTCACGGCGCTCGGGCAACCGCACCATCCACTTCCCTCCGGCATCAGCCTTGCCCGTAACCACAACCCCATCCAACTCCACCTGCACTTCCTCGCCCGGTTCAGCCCACCCCCAAACCGGAATCGCCTGCCCCCTCTGCAAAACCATGTGGTCACCAAAAATATGCGGCAACCGGACATCCGCCTGAAGATCCGCCCCCGCAACGCAAAACGCCAACAGGGACAGAGAAGAATACAACCGTCGCGTCAAATTCATAGTAGGATGAACGCGACTCTAGTCGCCCAACCCCCTTTTGCAAACCTTCCCGCCCCCAAAACCGTCACGCCCAAGCTACGACGCAACCCCACCTACTCCCCGCCCTTGTTCCGGGGCAGGTTCAAACCCGGAAACATCACCTTCACACAATCCGGACACAACCCATGCGTGAACTCATAGTCCGCATGCTCCCTAAAATAGAGCTCAATCTGGTTCCAATACCCCTTGTCATCCCGGATCTTCTTGCAGCCAGCACAAATCGGCAGCAACTCCCGCAACTTCTCGATCTCCGACCTCTGCTTCTCCTCTAATAACCTCCGCGCCTCAACGGTCTCGGTGATGTCAATGCAGCTGCCGATATAACCTGCAAAGTTCCCCCCGTCGTCCTGAAACGGCACCCCACGATCAAAGATCCAGCGATACTCCCCATCATGCCGACGCAACCGATACTCCATCTCAAAGACCTCGCGCTTCTCAAAGGAGGTAAGATAAATCTCCAAACATCGGTCCATGTCCTCCTTGTGAACTCCCTCCGCCCAGCCATTCCCCACTTCCTGCTCCAACGAGCGCCCCGTGAACGCCAGCCATGTCTGGTTGAAATAATCACACTCCGTAGTCAGGTTGGCCCGCCAAATCATGATCGGCGCCTGCTCCACAATGGTCCTGTACTCTTGATGGGTCAGCATCTCTCTACAACTTTCTAAGAACGTCTTCCGGCAAGATCCTGCTATAAGTTGAGCGATTCACACAACTTAAACCTCCCCAAATCGCTTCTTATTGCATCCATCAAATAATCGCAGGCACTCACCAGCCCACACCATCGACAAACCTCACCCCCAGCCGCATCCTCAAACCCAATAATGCCTCACGACCGCACCAACCGATAAACCCCACGTAACCCAAATCCTTCCATGCAGCCCATCGATCTCCGTAGCGACACGATCACCCAACCCACCCCGGCAATGCGCAATGCCATGGCCAATGCCGAAGTCGGCGATGATGTGCTGGGCGATGACCCCACAGTCCAACTGCTCGAGCAACAGGTCGCTTCGCTCCTCGGCAAAGAAGCCGCACTGTTCACCCCCTCGGGCACCATGGCCAACCAGATCGCCATTCGCGCCCACACCCAGCCCGGTGACGAAATCCTCATCGACGCCAACGCGCACGTTTACTTCTACGAGTCCGGGGCCCCCGCCGCCCTCGCCGGCGTCATGTGCGGCCTCCTCCCCGGCCAACGCGGCATCTTCACCCCTGACGACATCCTGAACGCCCTCCGCCCCAACAACCATCATTTCCCTCCCACCAAACTCGTCTGCCTCGAAAACACCCACAACCGCGGCGGCGGCAGCATCTGGCCACTGCAACAAATCGAAGAGGTCGCCGTGGCCTCCCGCAACCATAACCTCAAACTCCATCTCGACGGCGCCCGCCTCTGGAATGCCTCGGTCGCCTCAGGAATCCCCGAAGCCACCTACGCCCAATACTTCGACTCGGTAAGCGTCTGCTTCTCGAAAGGTCTCGGCGCCCCTGTCGGTTCCGCCCTCTGCGGTCCCGCCGACTTCATCGACCGCGCCCGCCGCTTCCGCAAAATGTTCGGCGGCGCCATGCGCCAAAGCGGCATCCTCGCCGCCGCCGCCCTCTACGCCCTCGAAAACCACCGCGACCGCCTCGCTGAAGATCACCTCCACGCCCAACAACTCGCCACTGGACTCGCCGCCACCCCCGGCGTGCAAGTCGACCCCATCACGGTCGAAACCAATATCCTCATGATCCATGTCCCCGGCATCGATGCACCCAAACTCGCCGACGCCCTCAATCAAGCCGGAGTGCGCATGCTGCCCACCGGACCCAATACGCTCCGGGCTGTCACCAACCTCATGGTGCCACCCGAAGCCATCCCTACCGCAATCGCCGTCTTCAACCAAACGCTCCAACAACTGACTAACACCCCGTAATCCCACCTGCTTTTACCGCCTAGTCTTTCTGCCCTGAGGAAACCAAAGAAAGCCACCCCCGTAGGCGACCCCACTCGCTTTGCGATTCTCGCGTCCCCCCTCCGTCGCCTACTCTCTACACCACCTCACACTCCATGACACCTATTCCCCTGCTCCAACTCTCCCTGCTCCTGACGCTATCCATCTGCCGCCTCGCAGCGAGCGAAGCAACACCCGCTCCCTCCCCTGTCCGGGTGTTCATCTTCGCCGGCCAATCCAACATGGTCGGCTCCGATTCCAGGGTCGATGACATCCACCGCTTCCCTCCATTCTCGGGGCTGGAAAACCCGCAGCCCGGCGTCCGCTTTGCCTACGCCATCGGACGTGAAGACAAGTTCACCAGCGATGGATGGGTGGATCTCCAGCCAGTCAATAACACCGTCGGTCCCGAGCTCAGTTTCGCCCGAAACGTTTCGCAGGCCACCGGTGCGCCTGTCGCCATCATCAAATGCGCCGCCGGCGGCACCCACCTCGGCGGCGACTGGAATCCCGACAACCCCTCAGGCTTCAAGCTCTATCCTCTCGCCCTCGATCTCGTTCGATCGGCGCTCGCCGATCTCGACCGCCAGGGCATTCCTTACCGCCTCGAAGGCTTCATGTGGCACCAGGGCGAAAACGACATGTTCGAGCAAGGCTACATGGAAAACTACGGACCCAACCTGCGAAATTTCATCGCCTCCTGGCGACGTGACCTCAACGCTCCCGACCTCAGGTTCTACATCGGAGAACTCTGCACCAAAACCATCTGGGGCATGGACCTCCGCCCACGCATGTACGCCATCAGCCTCGGTCAGAAATCGGTCACGAACACAGACCCGCTCACCGACTATGTCCCAACTTCCCACGTCGGAGTCGAGATCGGTGGCGGCGTCGGACTCCATTATCACTACGGAACACTCGGCCAGCTCGAACACGGCGTGAACTACGCCGACGCCTACCTGCATCACCAGGGCATCCCCACCACACCATCCCGGCCGCTACCCACCTGGCCCTACCCCGCAAACAGCCGCGTGAAGCTGTTCATCCTCGCCGGACACCGGAACATGGAGGGCGAACGTGCCTTCATCCAGGACCTCGAGCAGGATGAGAAGCTCCGCCCGCTCGCCCAAGACAACCCCGCCATCGCATTCCAATACAGCCTCGGTGGTGGCTACCGCCAGTCAACAAGCTGGGAACCCCTCGGCCCAACGGGATTCTATGACACGTTCGGGCCCGAGCTCAGCTTCGGCCATACTCTACAAACCCAATCCTCCCACCCCTTCGCCATCGCAAAATTCACCCATAGTGGATCCCAAGTCATCGATTGGACACCCGCCGGCAGCGAAGCTAAAACCCGCAACCTCTACCCCACGTTCATCGCCTTCATCCAAAACACCATCCATGACCTCGAAATCCGCGGCCACTCCGTCGACCTGGCCGGCGTGTTCTATCACCTCGGCGAAAACGACATGTCCTTCAGTCCCTTCCGCCAGAACGCCATCCCCCACCTTCAATCCCTCATCACTCAGTCCAGACAGGACCTCGAACTGCCCCACCTCAAATGGTTCGTCAGCCAACAACCTCCCACCCGGGATGAATCGGTCGACAATATCCACGTCACAGAGGACCTCGCCGCCCTGGCCAAGTCCGATCCCGATACCATCCACATCCAGGCTTTCACCCTCCCCCCCGAGCGGGAGCAGCTGGTCATAACCTCCCAAGGCATCGTCGCACTCGGGCGCCTTCTCGCCCAGGCCTACCTCAACACGCGCTAGCTCCCACCCAACTTAAAGCCCCGCTCCCTCCATCCCGCTAAACCGCAGGGTCCTCACCCCAAAACGCGGAATCCCCAACCGGATACTCCCCCCACCCGTTCTGTCCTCCATCGGCAATTCCCCCACGACCCGACCATCCAACTCCACCAACTCCGCCTTCGCTGCCCGAAAACCAAAGCCCACAGTCCTGACCGAATCATCACCGCCCGCATTGAACACTCGAACATAAACCGCCCCGTCCCGTTCAAACATCGCGGGCACAACCCAGCCCGCATCCCCCGGCTCCATCACAGACCACACCCCCGCCTCACCTCCACCTGACATTTCACCCCACGCGGGCTCCTGCCAGAGCGCCGAAGTCTTCGCCACCCCCGCCCTCTCCCAATCCCCCGCATGCGGCATCAGCCCGTAACACAGCTCCGTCGGACCATCCACCCCATAGTCCCGCCCCCATAACCCCTTCCCCGCATACTGCACGGTCAAGGCCAGCGGATGTCCCGCCCCATGAGCGTAGCTCGTCGTGTGATCACTGAATAACGCCAAACCAGCTTCCCCCTTCGCATCCACCACATCCACCCAGTCCAAAATCAGGTTGTGCTTAATCCCCTCCCACGAATTGTAAAAGGTGTCCTCCAAACCGCTCTCGCAGACATCAAAGGCCGCGTTCTTAAACACTCTCTGCCCTTCCAGCTCCACCGGAAAATGCACCAGCAACTTGAAACGATCATCATACGCCGCACGCCTCCGGTTCTTGAAACCATCCTTCTCCTCAAACTCGCCAATCCGCGGCTGTCCACGCCAGTCGATCCGTAATGAACAATCCAACACGCTCGAACTCTGCTCCATCGTCAACCGCTGCCGGAAGGGCTGCCCTCCAACCTCACCCCGCACTTCCACCACCGCCCGCAACGGTCCCCGTTCCAACACCCGCGCCTCCACCACCCCGTCCGCACTGGAACAAAACTCACCCCGCTCATAAAAGTATCCCCTTAACTCGTTGAACCGACGTTCCCCATCCCGCACCAACTCACGCCCCACCTGCTTCATCAACCAACTCCGAATCGTCCCTCCCCGCGCCAGATCCAACTCCACGCGATACAGGTCACTCTCCATCACTACCCGCTCACCCGCCTCGCTAACCCGAACACCGCCTCCCTCCGCAGCCTCCCCCTTGACCAACTCCACCGTCGCATACCCCATCGCAGGCAACTGCCCCCTCACCAATAACTCCTTCCCCGCCCCAGCTCCCTCCACCATCTGCACCGGAAATCGCCGCCCCTCACCATCCACCGATACCACACCCGAAGCATCAAAACCCGATGGCACCCGCACCGCCACAACCCCATCCACACCGCACCCCGACGGGTTGAACAACCGCACAAATCTCCGTCCCCTAGCCCGCCCCCCGCGCAGCAGAACATCCACCGACCCCTCTCGCGAAATCTCACTCAGCGCATCCGCACTCGCCGTCCACCTTCGCACCTGATCCGCCCATGTGTTCCCCACACGCCCGTTATACGGAACAATCCAGCAGTCATGATGCTGCGATAACAAGACGTTGCGCCAGGCCTCGTCCAAAGCCGCCCCTCCCGCAGGACGCCCCCCACGCAACCAAGCCATGACACCCAGCTTCTCAGCAACCAACAGACGATGCTCCGCCGCCCGGCTCTGCTGCGCAATCCGTTGCACCACCTGCGCCCCCCACATCAACCCCGGCTTCACATCCTCCTGACTGAATTCCCATTCATCCGCGCTCGCCCCCCCGGCAACCTCCCGGATGTAATCGCTCCACGTCACATAGCGGTTCTCGTAACCGTCACGAACCCTGTCCGAACCCAACCACGGCCCACCTCGCCAGCCGGCATCCTGCAAACACATCCCCACCGGATGTTCAATGCCCTGCTCAAAACACGCCGCCAAATACTCCGCTGAATTCCTCCACGCGGTGGTCTGCCAGCACGATCCCTCCTCCAACGCCTCACACGCATACCGCGGCACCGCCACCATCCGCGTCCCATCCGGCCCCACCCAGTTCACCAACTCCCCCCCATGCGCCGCCGTATACCCGCCCCAACACGTGTCCGGATTCTTCAACACCGCATACTCAAACCCCAACGACTTCAACACCCCCGGCAAACAACTGGTAAAACACGGCTCCTCCGAAGAGTAAGTCGTCAATCGTACGCCGGGAAAATGCTCACGCGTCTTCCTCATGCCATACTCGAATTGCCGCACCAGACTCTCACCCGACGCCATAAACAGGTAGCTCTGCGCATACGTCGGATTCACGATCTCAACTCGTCCACCCTCCATCACCATCTCGCGCAACGCCCCATACGCCTCCGGCTCATTCACCCGCACCACATCCCACGTCTCCGGCTCAATCTCCAGGTTGATCCGCCACTCCGGATGGGTCCGCAATTGCTCCACGATAAAGCCGGTATACCCCGCAGGATAATGACCGTAAATCCCCCCATGAAAGCCGTCCGCAAAATACGCCACCCGCGGCTCACCCCCGCCCAATAGGGACACCAAACACGAAGCCAAACCCATCAGGTGAAATCGCATCGGCCCACCCTCAGAAATGCCCCCACCCCAGTCAAGACCCGCGTCCTAACGAGGCAGCAACCAACCGGCAACAAAACTCGCAACCATCAGGACCAGGATCAGAATAATCAGAGACCGCACCAACCCCGCATGCCGACCCCGGCTCGCCGCTTTCCTCCAAAAATCTCCCTCCGCAAATAAACTCTCAAACGGCGCCGTCGCCGCATACGAAGTCAACGGCGTCCCGCAATGCCGACAAAAATGCACCCCCGGCTCATTCTCCTCCAGACAGGAAATACAAAGCTCCAGCTCCCTCGCCTCAACAACCTCCATCACGCCCTCTGCATCGGTGGCTTTCATGGTCGCGTCCCGTCACCATACACCACCAGCCAATAAAGGCCACCCCCACTCCATCCGCGAGTCTTCACCACGCTCCACCCGGACTCACACCCACAAGCCCAACCGCCAACCGCCAACCGCCAACCGCCAACCGCCAACCCATCCCATCTCCCATCTCCCATCTCCCATATCCCATCTCCGATATCCGATCTCCCATATCCCATCTCCGATATCCCGTCTTCCATCCTCCAGTCTCCCCTGCTACTCTGCCCTTACTCCACATCCCCTTACCCCGCGCAAACCATGAAAACAAACTCCACCCTCACGCGCCGACAATTCCTCCAGACCACCAGCCAGGCTACCTCGCTCGCCGCCGCAGCCTCCATCGCACCCAATATCCTCGCCGCAGCCACACCAGAAAAAACCATCGGCATCGGCTGCATCGGACTCGGCACCCGCGGCGGCGACCTCATCAACGCGGTCGTCCCACTCCCCAATGTCAAGGTGGTCGCGGTCTGCGATGCCTACGCACCCCACCGCCAAAAAGGTGTCGAACGTAGCCGCAACCCCGACGTCAAATCCTACATCGATTACCACGACCTCCTGGCCGACCCCAAGGTCGACGCGGTCATCATTGCCACCCCGGACCACTGGCACTGTCAAATGGTGGTCGACGCCGCGCAGGCCGGCAAAGACATCTACTGCGAGAAGGGCTTTGCCCGGACGCTACCCGAAGCCAAGCTCATGCGCACGGCTCTCAAACAAAGCAACGTGGTGTTCCAGCTCGGACACCACGCCCGCCAGGCCACCTGCGCCCTTCAGGCCAAAGAACTCATCGCCCGCGATGCCCTCGGCCCCATCACGCTCGTCCGTACCGGTCGCTTCAAGTCTCTCCCGCCCGAGAACCCCAACTGGCGGTGGTACGGTTACTACGACCAATGGCAACGCCCCGACCCGAGCGAAGTCCAAAAGGCCGTCGACTGGGCCCGCTGGCTCGGCCCCGCCCCCGCCATCCCCTGGAATGAACGCCACTTCTGGCACTGGCGCTGTTACTACGCCTACGGCACCGGCTACGCCGGCGACCTCCTCTCCCATGAAATGGACTTCGTCCAATACCTCCTCGGCCATGGTATTCCCGATACCTGCTCCTGCTCCGGACTCATCAGCCTCCTCAACGACGACCGCGAAGTCCCCGATACCTGGATCGCCACCTACCAGTTCGAGAAACTCCGCCGCACAGTCACGTTCGAAGGCAGTATGAACACCACGTCCGACCAACCCGTCGAAATCTGCGGACGCGATGCCACACTCCGCTTCGACAGTATCGCCCACGATGTCCGCACCTTCGATCTCATCCGCGCCGAACACAACACCCGCACCGACCTACCCCAAGGCTACGAACGCGGCAAAACCCCACAGCAACCCAATCACATGTTCGACTGGGTCCAGTGCATCCAGTCCCGCCAAACCCCCAAATGCTCCACGGACGAAGCCTTCATCGAAACCGCCACATTCCTCATGTCCCTCATCTCCCAGCAAGAACAGCGAGTCGTCCGCTGGGACGCCGCACGCGAGGAAATCATCTAACCCCACCTCAATCTCAACTCGTCTCCCACCCATGATCCACCCGCTCCCCCTCATCCTCACCGCGGCCCTCGCCGTCACGATCTGCCAAGCCGCCGACCCCGCCCCCCAACCCGGTAAAGTCACCACCCACCACGACGGCCTTCACGGCTATATCGGCTTCAGCCACGACCGCCCCCCCGCCAACTCCGGCTTCAACGCCGGCATGGGATTCTATGCCGCCGTCTGGCCCCTGATCGACAAACCCCTCGCGAATTTCCAAATCGGACTCCCCAGCTCCTGGGTCACGCCCGATAACTCGGATAACAAAGACCAACCCCTCGCCCCGGAAGGCACGCTGGCCCGCACCTGGAAGGAACGCGGCCCCACCTGGTCCAGTGTCTTCCAGACTCTCGAAGGCGGCCTCGGTTACTGGGCCGGAAACCACTTCCGCTACGGCCCACCCAAGTTCAGCCTCAATGCCACTCCGCAATGCTACGACTACGAGGTGGGCTCCCCCGGCTGGTCCTTCTTCTACCACAACGAAGCCCTCCCCGATCACCAACTCGGAATCGCCCAACTCAGCAACCGCCTGCTCATCCCACCCGATGCCCTCCCCTTCCAAGGCAACCCCAACGGCGAATTCCTCGGCTATACCTGGATGGCCCTCCCCTTCACACCACCCTCCACAGGAGACCCGCCCACCGGTGACCAAAGCTGGACCTGCTTCCTCAGCGCCGCCAACTTCAAAGGCCCCATCGCCTACTACATTCCCGAAACTTGGAGCAAAATCGCCAAGATCTTCAATTACCCCTTCCTCCACGGACGCGGCCTCGACTCCCGCCCCGGCAACATGGGCGGCGGTGCCATGGAAATCAACACGGTCCCCCGCCTCCAAAGCCACGACGCCAAAGGCACCACCTACTCCAAAATTCCCAGGCTCTCCTTCCCCGTCGATGCCACCGGCCTCGCCCCGCTCGTCCAGGACGTCACCTACTACTCCAAAGCCGCCCTCTATAACGACTTCAAAGCCTGGCGCGATGGCGACCCCGCACCCTCAGGACAGTTCAACCCCCAAGCCACCTGGAAACCCACGCTGACCACCCGCACCACCCGCTATGACCAGGGCGGCGCACCTCTCGTCGGCGTCGAAACCGCCTTCGATACCACCATCCTTCCTGGTAATGTCTGGGGACTCCAATGGTCCACCAACACCCTGAGCCCCACCGGCATCTTCCCCCAATACTACAAACACGATGGCGACCAGCGCATCGCCATCCCAGCCAGCCAGGTCCCGCCCGAAACCGGATTGCTCCACCAGGAGTTCGAGACCGCCACCGCCGGCCCTCCCTATACCTCCCCAACCCAAGGCGCATGGACCAACCCGGGACCCAAATCCGGCCCCTACCAAACCACCCTCACCGACGGCTCCATCGTCACCTACCATTGGTACCGCTTCGTCGATCAACCCTCCTTCCAGCAATACAACTGGCCCGAAAACAAAAAGGCCCAACTACAAGCCCTCATTGAAAAAATCCACACCTCCTGGCCTATCGACCGCAATTACATGCCACCTCCCACCCGAGGCACCCTCGCCACCCTCGACCCCGCCCTCCTCGTCACCCCCCCAAAAGGCCTCGAAATCGGCTACGTCCCCATCGTCACCCACCAACAAGCCGCCCCCTAACCCCACCCATCTTCCTCGGACCACGACAACCCCCTCTCCCACAACACGTTCCAACGAAAAAGGGGCCGTTTTTGGCCCTATGGAGCCCTTTTTAGTGCCAAAAACGCCCCCATACCCAAACACGCGGCTCCCGACACAAAACCCCGAGCTACACGCCTAATGCTCCAGCAGATAAAGGCCGTCACCCAAAAGCCCGGCACGATATGGTACGCCCTGTTCCCGCGCACCAGCCATCATCCGCTCGATATAGGTCTCAAACGTCTCACTCCCGCGCGCCCCGGGAAGAGTCGGAATTTCCAGCCTAGTCACGATCCAGGCCCCCTCGTGGAATACGAGCCCCAGTTCCAGATAACCGCCCGCACTCCCTTTGAAGAAGCAATTCGCCACATCCTCCACCCTGTCCAAAACCACGATCTCGGTAAAACAAAGAACCCAACTCTGGGAGACCACGTAACGACGCAACAGCTCCTGCCGTTCCCGACGTTCCCGGCCGGAGAACCTCTCGAACACAGTGATGTTTGGCATCGAGTCAGCAAGCTCCTGGACAGAAAACGCCGAGACCAGTTGCTCAGCTGCAACTTCAGCAGGATGCGGTTTCTCCGACGTAGAATGCTGTCCTTGTGAAGTCCTGCACCCCGAAGCTGTGATCCCTAAGAGAAATACCATCGCTCCCAGAAAGGCGGCGCCAGGAGCCCGCTTCAAGACCCCGCTCATGTTGGCCGACTTCCACTGCGCCGAGATTCTCATTCCCTGAGAATCTTCCCCATCGCTTTGCCCTTGGCCAACTCATCGACCAGCTTGTCCAGGTAGCGTATTTCCCGCATGGTTCCCTCCTCAACCTCCTCCACTCGCACGCCGCAAACCACACCCTTGATCTTCGTTCGGGCAGGATTCAGGCAGGGTGCCTCCCGAAAAAACGTCTCAAAGTCTGTCTGCTGCTTCATCGTAGCCTCTAGCTCCGCCATGCTGTAGCCCGTCAACCAGCAAATCAACTCATCCACCTCCGACCGCGTCCGCCCTTTCCGCTCCGCCTTGGCAACATACAAGGGGTAAACACTCGCAAAACTCGTGCTGAAGATCCGATGCTGCTTCATGAGATCCTGTTCCAATTTGGGAAACTCAGTCCCGCTGAATGCCTGTCCTCCGCGACAATGAACCGGCTTCCCGGCTTAGATCGAACGTGGATAGCATCAGTTGGCTTTCGATCCCTGAGCTGCCGTCGGCTCAGCATAGCTCCCCTCTCCTTCAACCCTGCGCTGCTCCGGGAAAGACACCTCGCCGTCATAACCAATCACAACCATCTTCGTCTCCATTTGCTTCAAGAGACGGATTCGATCTTCTTTTGACCTTGCCGCTTTCAAGGCCACTGGAACCTTTGCGACCATCACCCCCCAGTAATCGCTGTCCCATCCCCCCTTGACCACTGCAGAGAGAGAAAACTCTTTGTTTCCCTTCCAACCGAACTTTTCCTCCACCGCCTTGAAAGCCTTCTGGGGGATCCCAACCTGCTTCGCAATCGCAGCATAGAATGCGTCGGGATCACTATACTCCTCGATTGATTTCACGCCTTCGATCTTTGCATCATACAGCTTCTCGAAGAACTCGACCTTCATGCGGTCTGCCTTGGCGTCGTTGGCGATACAGAACTGCGTCAACGCCAGCGTCAGGAACAAAAGGAGGACGGGCTTCATCATTTCAATCAATTTGGACGTCTACTGTTCTTGGCTGTTCACTTTGCATCACAAAGCGGCAGGGTCAAGTGCTTTCACGCCAGGCGGACGATGAGCATCATCCGGAGCACTCAAATACACATGACCCGGAAGGCCGCCGGACAACCAGCATCTCGTCCCCGCCCCTCTGCAACTCATAGTCGACCCGCACGATTTCCAACGGACAGCCTCTCGCGCTGAGGGCTTCCATCACAGGTGCCAAGTGGTGCGACCGTTCAAGCCGCAACGTCAATAGGGGAAAGATCCGAACCTCAGAGGCAACCCGGAGCAGTTCGATCACGGATCGAAGATGAAACTCACGATCCAGCTGTCCCGAATACAGAAAGAGCAAATGGGAGCATAGGGCTAAATCGAATTGAGAATCCGAGAAGTCCAGGGAAGGCAGTTCCCCGCGCACATACCGACCTCCCCCTCGACCCGCTTCGTAGTCATCGGCGAACCTTCGGATCACCGCAACACGGTTCGCACGAAGATCCTCCGGAGACTTGTGATACGACCATACCCAATCCCCTGGGGATGCCTTCACCTGTTCAATAATATCATCCAGAACTGCATCAAACCTCCCCCGTATCTCCGCAGCGGAATACGAATACAGCGGATCTACCGATACCACACAGCCACCCACCGCTGTCAGCTCGGCATTGAAACTCGCCGGACCATCTCCCGCGCCAAGGAGCCTGCCTTTAAGATCGCTGTCCGATAACCGGAACATCCTGCGGTATTCATCAAGAGACCGCCCAAATGGAATGACTTCACTTAACTCCATGACCAAACAAGGATGACCGGTCGTTACTCTACAGATTCGCAGCCACAACAGCCCCACGGCTTCCCCACTTCCGAATCCTTAAACTGCACATCAAGCAGAATCTAGGGACTGACGCTGCTCAACTTCTCAAGCATTCCCAGGAACGCCGCTTTCCCAATCTTCCCGACCGCGCAATCCAAGACTTTACCCTGAGAATCAGTAAACATCCTGACCGGTGTGCCGCGAGTTTCATACTGACTAAAGACTTCATCGGCACCGGGAGCCCCTGAATAAACCATCACCGGAACCACCTGAGCATTCATGGCAGCCGCTACAGCTGGATCAGCGAAAACCTGACGCTTCATGATGCGGCAAGGAACACACCAGTCCGCGGTGAAGAACAAAAGTATGTTCTTGCCTGAGCCGGCGGCCATCCGTCGAGCAGCGGCAACGTCATCGGCCCAGACCACATCAGCTCGGGTAGACAGCGTAGTCCGAACTCACATCTCACACCAACACCCCGCTTCCCCCCATTTTCATCTCCAAGCCCTCCTCCAAGATCCGCTCAATCACGCTGACCGATGCCACAACAACCACCGACGCAAAGGTGAGAACCACGCCGATAGCCACGCCTCCCGCCCGGTCATCACTTTCCTCCAACAGCAGGAGCAATTCCCCTACCAGGATGAAACCTACAACCAACACCGCGCACTTCCGGATGACCCGCAACGCCTTCAAAGTTCCAGATGATAAAGCACGCCCCTGCCCAACCCATCCCAAAGCTCTGATCGCCTGATACAGCCCTACAAAAAAGGGAATCGATCCCACATAGGCATAAGCCAGCAGCGGATCCCTGAAATAGATGTCGACCAGCCCGGCATTCGCGTTCCGGCCTTCAACATGCGGCTCCCAAAGCAGGAACGCCAATGCTCCCAAACCCAGAAACACCACCACCACGCGAAGGAATATCGATGCAGCGACTACTGAACGCTTTTTCATATCGGAACTCCCGACACCTTGCACACTCACCCCAGGAAGGAAAGACCGAAACTGCTTCTGTAACTCGTGGTGTCACCTGAGCAAAGCGTTCGCAGCGAAGCCCTTAACCCCGATCGCATGCCTCAAATAGGGCCTTACAGCCGATTTTCACCCCTAAAAAGCGCTCGCTGGTGAAACCGACCAGACTCAACCAGTCTCCCCTTCACAACCCGCTGATTTCGGCCCCAGAGTACCCTTTGATCCTGCAAGGCAATGGGCAAGGAAGCTACGGGACGGCGGTTGGTCTCCACCAGCTGGTTGGCAGTTCTTACCACAAAGCCGGATCGTTTAAGGAAGCCACGCAAGTTATTCTTGAGGGAGATCTCTTTGCACCGGGGGCACTCAGGACAACGGCCTGCCAGCCGAAGGGATACCGCAGCACATGGGCTGGAACGTATCCTGCCGCAGCTTCCGCACTGAAGCCGAACCTGCCGTAATACTTGGGATCCCCATAGACAAACAGGACGCCTACCGCCATGTCAGACAGCCGTTGCATCCCGCTCTCGACAAGCCGTGACCCGATACATCCGTTCTGATAGTCCGACCTGACACCAAGGGGCGCCAAAATGTAACCCTGAAAGTCCATGGAGCCTTCAACGACCACAGGACTAAAGGCCACATGCCCGACTGCGAGACCGTCAACCTCCGCCACCAGCGAAATCGTTGGCGGGGTTGATTCTTGGGAAAGCAAATCGACTGCGAGCCTTGAGACGATCTCGCCTTCGCCTTCAGGAAAGGCAGACAGGTGGACCCCACGCACTTCGTCCGCATCCGATCGTGTAGCTGTTCGTATCTGCATATGCTCCGCGTGACGGAAAAGGTCAGCGACAGGAGGAGCCCACCGCCGCCAACGTTTAATTTGTACCTGCTGGAATTAGCTGGCTCCCGTTCGCTGGACTGCCCGGTTGCTCCATTCCCTTGCCCCCATACCGCCCAATCCAAACTCGCGGATCGCCCCCAAGTCGACGCTGGCCGTGGTTCGGAGATAGGCGACCATTTCCCGAACAGCCGCTTCGCGGCTTCGCACAACCATGCGGTCAAGGTGGGTACCAATGGTCTGCTTCGGAGCCTGATGTAAAGTAAATCAGCGCAGACTCTATCAGACCGAGGATCTTCTCCGGCTGTAAACTCTGCAAGGCCTGCGTGCGACTGTCTCGTCCTGCCCCGGGCCTCCGCAGGCACGGTGCTCGATCTTTCCAAACCGATCCTCACCCTCTACAGTTCGCCTCAATGAGTTCCCCCGCCGCATCGCATCCGGCACGCGTCCAAATAATCTCCCTGCTGCTGCTACCACTCCTCGCCCTGGCCGAAATCCCTCTACCTACGGACGCCCCCAAACCGCTCACTCCCGCAGAATCGGCCGCTGCCTTCCATTTACCCCCCGACTTTCGCATGGAAACCATCGCCAGCGAACCTCTGGTCTCTTCACCCTCAGGCGTCTGCTGGGATGCTCGCGGACGCCTCTTCATCAGCGAACTCCACGGCTACAATCTCGAAGGCCAACTGGACATCGAGGAACTCAATAAGACCGGCCAACTCGACACCCAGGTCCGACGCGTCCAGGCCGACGAAAAATTCAAAAAGGCGGCTGAACCCGGAACCTATGGCGTCGTTAAAATGCTCGAGGATACCGATGCCGACGGCATCATGGACCGAGCCACGCTCTGGTCCACAAACCTCCCACCAGTCTACGGGCTTGTTCCTGCCCGCGGCGGTCTCATCCTCGCCTGCGCGCCCCACATCATCTTTCTGGCGGACCCCGATGACGATGGCCACCCGGAGATCCGGGAGACCCTGTTCACCGGCTTCGAAACCGGCCCGCTCGAGCGTGGTATCAACGCCCCGCAGTGGAACCCCGACGGATGGATCTACTTCGGCTCAGGTGCCGGAGGCGGCACCATCACCGGGCCACACCTCCCCAGCCCGGTCCAACTGCCCCGCTCGGATTTCCGCATCCGCCCCGACGGCACCGCCGTAGAACCACTCACCGGCAGCACCGGCACTTTTGGCTTCGCCCTGACCCCCGCAGGCGATCGCTTCACGATGTCCACCGGCGAACCCGGACGCTTCGTTGCTCCACTCCCCTGGACCTACCTCTCCAGAAACCCCAACGCCAAAACTACCGACCGACTCGAAATTCCCTCCGGCGACAAGCGAGTCTATCCACTCGCCCCGGCGCATCCCTGGCGACAAAAGCGCGCCGACCATCCCGAATATTCCAAGTACTACCGCGACCGCTACGGTGCGGGGGACAGTGACGCCGGCGGCTGGTTCACCTCAGCCTGCAGCCCGCTCATCTACCTCGATCACGCGCTACCCGACCTCCACGGCCATTACTTCGCTTGTGAACCCTCCGGCAATATTCTCCACCGATCGCTGATCCAAGCCGAAGGCCCTGCCCTCACGCTCCACCGCCATCCCAACGAACTCCAAAGCGAGTTCGCCGCCACCTCCGATGCCTGGTCCCACCCCATGAACCTCTCCCATGGACCCGACGGCTCGATATGGGTCGTCGATTACTACCGCGAAATCATCGAGGACTACTCCGCCATCCCCCGCCACCTTCAACAACAATACGGTGTCTACAACGGACACAATCGCGGACGTATCTACCGCCTCACCCATGAACAACAACCCTCACCACCCCCGGCAGACCTTTCCCGACTTTCTCCCAGCCAACTGGCCGAAGAATGCGCCAGCACATACCACTGGCGGCGTCTCACCGCTCAGCGACTCCTCATCGAAGGCCGTCACACCTCGGCCTCATCCAGCCTCCACTCCCTGCTCGAATCCCGCCCCACCAACGAGCTCGCCACCATCACGATCCTTCATACCCTGAACCAGCTCGGCACACTCACCCCCAACGATATCCGAGCCCACCTCACCCATCCCCACCCCGCCGTCCGCGTCCACGCTCTCCAACTCGCCGATACGCGCTTCGACCAATCCCCCACCCTCCTCCAAGCCACGCTCACAGCGCTCGATTCCGAGTCAAACGAACGCGTCCTCATCCAGTTCGCCCTCAGCCTCGGCCAAATTCAAAACCAACAAACTCTCGCCGCCCTCGCACAACTCGCACGCACCCGCCTCAATACCCGCTGGATGGATAACGCCATCCTCTGCAGCCTCAATCAACGAGAGGTCGACATGCTCGACGAACTCCTCCGCGATCCCGGCAACTCCCACCCCCTCATGCCCCACCTCGCCCAAGCCATCGCCGCCTCCCGCAACGAAACCCACCTCGCACGAACGCTCAAGCTCCTCACTTACGCCACGCCGGAAACCCAAAAGACCATCCTCGAAGCCCTCTCTTCCGGACGCAACAACGCCCCCCGCACCCCCCTCCAAACCCCGGAAGCACGCTCCGCCCTCAAGTGGTTTACGAGTGGCGACAACACCCCGGTCGAGATCTCCTCCGCCGCCAAGAGCCTCCTCGACTCGTTCTCGCCCAACGCCCTCGCTGATGAGGCCTCCTTCAGTAATTCCAGCCCACCTGCCAACGAAATCACCGAGGAACAGTTCCTGGCCTTCCTCGCCGGACTCAGCCAACCCCGCGACCTAGACCGGGGCCATCAGGTCTATGCCCAAGCCTGCACACCCTGCCATCGCATCGGCAGCGAAGGCCACGATGTCGGACCCGATCTCATGGGCCAGATCGGCATGGCTGAAGAGTCCCTCCTGCACGACATCCTTACCCCCAGCCAACGCATCCGCCCCGGCTTCGAAATGACCGAAGCCCTCACCGTCGACGGTGTCATCATCGCAGGTCTCCTGAAGAACGATGGCGCCACCAGCATCACTCTCCGCCAGGCCGGCGGCATCGAGCAGGAGATCCTCCGCAAAGACATAGCCGAAATCCGCCGCACCCCCACCTCACTCATGCCCGCCTTCACCGAAGGTTACACCCCGGCCGATATCGCCAGCCTCCTCTCCTGGCTAAGACATCAACTAAACGCACCAAAGAACTAAGTCGACCCCCCGGGCGCCACCGGAGGTTCCGGCGAAACGTTCACCCCCTCATCGATTAGCGTCCATTGGCGTCCATTCGCAGTTGAAGAACAGAGCATCCGCGTCCATTCGCGGTAAACATCAAAAACCCGATTCGCGGTCGGAAAAGGACGACACTCAACTCCGTTGATGATCAGTAGCGAACAAGGATCACCTCATGCACATCCTCCACAACGACTTCCACGTCTCGACCCCGCTTCCGGATCCGGGTTTCTTCGCTCAACCCTTTCACCCCCTTAACCTTGTCTGAAAACCGCAAAGACGCCCTGAACATCGGACGATCCTCTATCAAACCCGGCAGGACATACGGCCGGTCCTTGACCGGCAACGTCCTGGGGGTCGCGTTATAGCACAGCAAATGGACTCGCAAGACCCGAGCATCAGCGTCATCTGTCACCACCACCTCCACATTGCTCGGCGCAACCACCTCCACCCGCCGCTCGGGCAATAACATGCGGACCGCATCGGCCCACAGCTTGCGCGCCTCCACAATGGCATGTTCACTCGCGGTGGAGTAATCGGGAGAGACCGCAAACGTAAGCACCCGGCCTTTCCCCACCTGATTCAGCATCACTGCCGGCCCAACGCCCTCCCCCGCACTCAGCGGCCAATCCTTATTGTAGCCCTCCGGATTCGCCAGGGAATTGCGGACGGATTCCCTCAGCATCCCCGCAGCTTCTGCAGTCGTAGGCTTGTAAACCGTCGCCGGGCCACGCACCAAAAAGGACCAGCCATCCTCTCGATTGGGAGCAAGGTGTTGGCTCAATGCACCAGCCCCCTCCCCTCCAATCGCAACCCAGTTGTCCCAGCCCGCAAGTCGCCTGTCGACTTCAGCACCCATCAAACCCGCAAGCTTGCACCGGTCCAACCTGCCGCCAAGGCGATCAAACTGGCCGCTCTGACCACTGATCAACAAACTGCCGCCCTCCTCAACATAGGCCGTAAACAAAGCGACCTCACTCGCACTCAAGATCCCGGCGTTAGGCAGGCAAACCACCGGATACGAACGCAGCTCATCCAGACTCAATCGCTCATCAAAAATAAAACCAAAGGCGATGTGCTCCTGCACCGCAGCCTGATGCGCCCCCAGCACACTAAGGAAATACTCCATGGGCTTGTCCCTCCCCACCCAATCCCTGGTCCTGGAGCTGAAATATATCCCCAGCTCGCGAACCGGCTCCTGCCCGAAGTGCTCCCGCTTCGACCGCGCCTCCGCCAGCAGACTGCCTATCCGATCATAAGCCACCGCATCCAATGAACCGTCATAGGCAGTCTTGTCGATCATCGTCACGAATGCCCCATGCGCCAGCAAGGTGAACATCTCCCAACGCATGTCGTTCAATGGCCTTGTGGTCTGATCGTGATACATCCTCACTCCTCGCTGCACCGCAACCTGAAATGGCTTGCCCGGCGTGGCAGCCCGATACCACGCCGCATTGAAACTCGGCGTAAGTCCGCCAAAAGCCCACAAGCCCGCCTCGCCGGTCACGAAATCACCATTGCAGGCATGAAGGACCGGAAGTTGCCCCACCTCCCATGAAAACGGTGGACTCCCGTGATAATTGAAATCCACCGTCACCGACGGATCCAAAGTCCGCACATGCTGGACAAGCATCTTCTCAAACCGATCACTCGTCCGGTATCGAAACTCCAACATTCGTTCCCAACCCTCACTCCCCCAATCCACCCCGGACGGCATTTCGACCCCATACTCCGCCCGATACAAACTCTTGCAGACCTCACACCAACACCCCGTCGGCGGACCAAAGCCCTGGTCCACCATGTCCAGATGAAATCCCGCCACACCGGAGCCAACCATCTCCTCCAGCAAACCTTTGACCACGTTGGTATACCCGCTGTTGTAACAAACCAAATAGTCTACCGGCTTGCCATCTGCCTGTCTGACCTTCCACTCCGGATGCTCCCTCAGCTCATGCGCCGGATATTGCATCTGACAATACGCAATCACCGGCAGCCCGTGCCTCACTCCCTCCTCCACCGCCTCCCGCAAGACATCCCTGTCCCCCAAACCTGAAGGCCGCGGCACCCAGGCAGATTCATGAAAGGTATAGTCACCATCCCGGACCCAAAGAACCAAATACTCCCCGTTCGCCTCCACGCATCGCCGAACAATCTCCCGTCCGTCGAAACGCGAGGCATAGCCCCCAGCATGCCGCCCGCCCGCAAACTGTGCACCGGTAGGTCCAACCTCCATCCCAACCAAAGCGGATTCATGCCAACGCTTCCCGGCCTCCTGCCCAAGCAACACAGCGCCCAAAGTCAGGCCAAAAACCACCAGGAACATTCGCTTCATCGTCTTCATGTCATCGTCCTCCGTCTTCTCTACCCAGCACCCCATCCAAATGGGACTTAATCACACCCGACCACATCCGGTAACCCATCGGGCTCATGTGCAGCCGATCCTCCCGATACAGCTCAGGGATCGGCTTCCCGTCCGGCCCCAGATACCCGTTGGCTTGCGGTATGAAATACACCTCATCCAACCGTGCACATGCCTCAGCTAAAGCCGCATTGCTCTTCTGAATCTTGGGCCACGCTGCCCACCTTGATTCACAAGGGAACACCTCGAGACAAAACACCGGCGCCTTCGGCTCCACCAGCTTCGCCACCCCAACGATATACTCAAACCAACCCGCAACCTCCTCCGGAGTCGCGTCACCCTCCTCCCCCTTCACGTCGTTCCCTACAAATATCACCACCGCCCGAAACCGATGCGGCCAAATCAGGCGCTCCGCAAAAACCGATACATCCCTGAATTTCGAACCTCCATACCCCCTCCGAATCACCGGATACGGATACATGTCCTCCGCAATCGTGTCCCACATTCGGATCGATGAACTGCCCAGAAAGAGAACGCTATCCGCCGCATGCTCCTCCTCTTGATCCTTGGCCTCAAGCTTCTCAATGTCCGACTCCCACTTGCCCTCAGCCGCCGCCCGCTGCTCAGCCGTCGGAGCCAAAGGCCCCGCCAAACAAAACACCCCAACCAACAAACTCGCACCTGCCAATAACATGCTCACAGAACGCATCCCATTCTCATGCCAATAAACCCAACCACCCGCAACCCCCAACCACCTCTCCCCCTGCTCCCGTGCATGATCACACGAGGGTAAGTTCGGCTACCCTCGAGTATCGGCCCGCCCCCCCACCCAGCAAATAGTGGTGCCATAGCTAAACTGCCCTCTCCCCCTGCTCCAACCAACGGTTTATCGATCAAATGTCCACACCCAGATCAACACACCCAGCAGCCTTCCTACTTCTACCCGGCTCAAACCGCCAAAAATGGCCTGGATCCCCTCCCCAGCCTTGATCTCCCTGCTCCTTCAGGCACACTCCCTCGACTCCGCGCCCACAGCTGCCTCCCCGCAGCCGAGGTGCGCCGCATTGCAACTACATGAAGCACATGAAGCTCAAGTCCCTGATCCTTGCTCTGCTGGCATCGCTGGCCTTTCTACCAGCCAACCAGGCTGCCTCCTCCGGTCCCGTCCGCGTCCTCTTCCTCGGTCACGAAGCCGAACACCACCCCTCCAACCTCTACTACCCCATGATCGCCCAGGCGCTCGGACGCGATGCGATCTACTTCGACTACGTCACAACGGTCGGCGAAGCGCTCGACGACGCCAACCACCTCGCCCGCTACGACGCCCTGCTCCTCTACGCCAACCACGAAACCATCTCCCCGCAACAATGGCAAAACCTCCTCCATTACGTCGAAAACGGGGGCGGCTTCATCCCCGTCCATTGTGCAAGCTGGTGCTTCAGCAATGAACCCGGCTTCGACCAACTCGTCGGCGGACGCTTCGCCCACCACCAAACCGGCACCTTTAAAGTCAAAACGATCCTGCCCAACCACCCCGCCATCCAGAACGTCCCCGAACTCGAAGCCTGGGACGAAACCTACGTCCACTCCAACCACAACCCCAAGGACCGCACAATCCTCCAAGTCCGCGAAGTCAACCCCGGCGGCGACAACATCAGCGAACCCGAGCCTTGGACCTGGATCCGCACCCAAGGCAAAGGCCGCGTCTTCTACACCGCTTCCGGACACGACCAACGCGTCTGGACTCGCGACGAATTCCACCAACTCCTCAAGCACGGCATCCTCTGGGCCGTCGGCGATAAACGCCGCTCTTCCTACGAACAGTTCCTCACCTCCCGTAAACCGCTCCAATACGAAAAGCGCGATAACATTCCCAACTACGAACGCCGCCCCGAACCCCTGAAATACCAGCTCCCGCTCGCCCCGGAAGACTCACTCCAGTATACCCGCGTCCCCGTCGGCTTCCGCCTCGAACTCTTCGCCTCCGAACCCGACATCATCAACCCCATCGCCATGGCCTGGGACGAACGCGGCCGCCTCTGGGTCGCCGAAACGGTCGACTACCCCAACGAACTCACCACCAACCGAATCGGACGAGATAATATCAAAATCCTGGAGGATACCAACGGCGACGGCCGCTGTGACAAGGTCACGATCTTCGCCACCGGCCTGAATGTCCCCACCTCCATCGTCTTCGCCCATGGCGGGGTCATCGTCTCCCAAGCCCCCGACTTCCTCTTCTTCAAGGATACCAATGGCGACGATATCGCTGACGTCCGCGAAATCCTCAACACGGGTTGGGGCATCGCCGACACCCACGCCGGCCCTTCCAACCTCCGCTATGGCCTCAACAACCGCGTCTGGGGCACGGTCGGCTACTCCGGCTTCTCCGGCACCCGCAACGGCAAGGACTACCGCTTCGGCTCCGGGGTCTTTAACATGAACGCCGACGGTTCAGACGTCACGTTCCTCCACCAGTTCAACAACAATACCTGGGGCCTCGGCTTCAACGCCGCCGGCGATGTCTTCGGTTCCACCGCCAACGCCAACCCCGCCTTCTTCTGCGCTTTCCCCGCCTCCGCCTACACGGATACCCCCGGCATGTCCGCCAAAATGATCGCGGACTCCCCCAACTTCCACCCCATCACCCCCAACGTCCGGCAAGTCGATGCCTTCGGCCAATACACCGCCGGCGCCGGCTACTCCTTCGCCACCTCCGACCGCTTCCCTCCCTCGTGGCAGGATTCCATGGCCTTCATCAGTGGCCCCACCGGACACCTCCTCGGCATGTTCAAAAACATCCCCGACGGCTCCGGCTACAAGGCCATTAACCGCTTCTCCGTCATCGCCAGCGCAGATGAATGGTTCTCCCCCGTCTCCGCCGAAGTCGGCCCCGACGGCAACCTCTGGGTCGCCGACTGGTACAACTTCATCATCCAACACAACCCGACCCCCTCCCCGGAACGCGGCGGCTACCGCGGTGAAAACGGCAAAGGCAACGCCCACATCAATCCCAACCGCGACCGCCAACACGGACGCATCTATCGCCTGGTCTGGGAGGACGCCGCACAACCCGCCCCAAGACTCTCCCTCGACCAAGCTTCCAACGAACAACTGCTCCAAACACTCAGCCACCCCAATCAGTTCTGGCGACTCACCGCCCAACGCCTCCTCATCCAGAAGAACCAAGAGGCAACCACCCAACCCCTCCGCCGCCAAGTCACCAGCGGTGGCATCGCCGCCGTCCACGCACTGTGGACCCTGCACGGACTAGGCAAACTCGACCGCGAAATCCATCAGGCCGCCCTCCTGAATACCGACCCGGTCCTCCGCCGCAATGCGATCCAGGCTCTCGGCACCTCTGCCGACGATATCCAGCTGTTCTTTGATACGGCCGTGATCGCCTCCCCCGACCTCCAGGCCCGGCGTGCTGCCTTCACCAAGATGGCCCAGTTCCCCAAACACCCCATGCTCGCCGTCGCTATCCCCAACCTCCTCCGCGACGAAACCAACCGCAAAGATGACTGGCTCCTCCACGCCCTCAAGGTCTCAGCCCATAACCAGGGCGTCCCCGCCAGCTTCAGCACAAAACCCGGCCCCAACCTCCTCCCCAATTCGTCGTTCGAAGACACCAACAACAACCAGCCCGTCAACTGGCGCCCCGCCACCTACTCCGACCGCGGCCAGACAACCTTCACGCTCGATAACAAAGTCGCGCATTCGGGCAATAACTCCGTCCGGATCACCTCAGAACAAGGCGCAGACGTCTCCTGGCTCATCCAGGCCCCCGTCAAACCCAGCACGGAATACCGCCTCTCCGGCTGGGTCCGAACCGAAAACCTCAAAGGCGCGCGCGGTGCCCAGTTCAATATCCATGGAGTCGGCGACGCCGTCACAACCGCCGTGAAGGACACCTCAGACTGGACCCGACTCGAAGTGACGTTTAACTCCGCCAACCTCCAGCAGGTCACCATCAATTGCCTCTTCGGTGGCTGGGGCACCTCCCGCGGCACAGCCTGGTTCGATGACGTCGCTCTCGAGGAAATGATCTTCGAAATCTCAAACGAAGAAATCGAGGTCGAACCCGGCAACGCCTCGCGCGGACGTCAGATCTTCCGGGAACACCCCATCGCATCGTGTATCCGGTGCCATCGCCTGGAAGGCGAAGGCGGCTTCGTCGGCCCTTACCTCGATGGCATCGCCAAACGCCAGAAAGAGGATTACCTGCGCGAAAGCCTCCTCGATCCCCAAGCCAAGATCGCCGAAGGCTTCCCCGCCGAAATCTCACCCATGCCACCCTTTGGCGTCCTCCTAACCCCACAGGATATCGAGGACCTCGTCGCCTTCCTGCTCACGCTCGAAGCCGACCCCCCTCCGGGCTCACTCGTTCCCCCACCCGAGATCTCCTACGAATAAAAGCCTCGCGCTTTTTGCGCCCGCTCAAAGCGGTGCTACCATCAGACCGTTGCCCGGCCGGCTCCATCTGCCGCCTGCCGGGCTCCGGATTTTATGACGCACGAAACCAACGGTCTCTACCTTGTCATTGGCGGCACCAGCGGCATCGGCCTGCAGGTCGCCGAAACCCTCGCCCAAACCGGCCACCAGGTTGCCATCGCAGCCCGCAACGAATCCCGGCTCGCCCAAATCGCCAGCCAACTTGGCGTCGCCGCCACTCCCATTGACGCCACCCTTCCTGACTCGATCAAAGCCGGACTCGATAACCTCCTGCCCGCTGGCCAACGCCTCGCCGGTCTGGTCAATTGCGCCGGTTCCGTCCTTCTGAAACCCGCCCACCTGACCACCGATGATGAATGGCACCACACTCTGCACACCAACTTATCGTCGTGCTTCTACCTCCTTCGTGAATCCGCCCGCCGCATGATGCAGCAGGGCGGCTCCATCGTCTTCTGCTCCACAGTCGCCGCTGCCCGCGGCCTCCCCAACCATGAGGCCATCGCCGCCGCCAAGGCTGGCGTCGAAGGGCTCACCCGCTCCGCCGCCGCTTCCTACAGCCGCTACCAGATTCGTGTGAATTGCGTGGCCCCAGGCCTCACGGAAACCCCCCTCACTCAAGCCATCACCAGCAACGAAGCCTCCCGTAAATTCTCGACCGCCATGCACCCCCTCGGCCGTCTCGGCCATCCTCAGGACATCGCATCCGCCATCACCTGGCTCCTCTCACCCCAAAACTCCTGGATCACCGGCCAAACTCTCCACATTGATGGCGGCCTGTCCACCGTCCAATCCCGCTAACCACATACCACAAGAACCACCCTGCCTTTCCGCCTCCACCCTCCCTACCACTCCCGCAACCCCCGACCCCCGACCCCCGACCCCCGACCCCCGGCACCCGACCACTGGTCTTTTGGCTCACACAATACTTCTGCCTCCAACCCCCTCCAGACAGGACCACTAGCCGCACAACCCCCTCAAAAAATCCAAAGTATCCGCCTCATCAGCCCGTTTATCCCGTCTCCACCGGACAATCCTCGGAAACCTCAACGCCACCCCCGATTTGTGCCTCGTCGATAAACCAACCCCCTCAAACGCAATCTCGAACACCAGCTCCGGTTTCACGGATCGCACCGGCCCAAACCGCCCCGTAATGTTCGCCCGAACATACGCATCTACCTCGTCCATCTCGGCATCACTCAACCCGGAATACGCCTTCGCCACAGTTAACAAATCGCCTTCGTCCCAAACCGCCAGGGTGTAATCGCTGTAGATGGTCGCCCTGCGACCGTGCCCGGGCTGTGCCGCCACCAGCACCACATCACAGGTCAGCGGATCCACCTTCCACTTCCACCACGCACCACGCTGCCGACCCACGCCATACACCGAATCCAACTGCTTCAACATCACCCCCTCCACCCCACGCTCGCGTGACTCTGCCTTTAAACAGCGCACTTCCTCCCATCCCGAAACCTCTTCCACCAAGGACAACCGCAAAGCCATCCCCTGAACCCGCTCTCCCTCCCCTCCGAACAGATCCAACTGCACCTCACCCTCACCCACTCCCGCCACCCCCCCCAGCTCAATGGCCCCGCCCACCACCGCCTCCAAAACCCTGCGCCGCTCCCGCAACTGCCACCCGCGCACATCCACGCCTCCATACTCCAGGAGATCATACGCCATAAACACCACCGGCACCTCCCGACACAACCCCGCCCCCGCAGTCTTCCGATTCAACCGACGTTGCAGCTCCCCAAATGCCAAAGGCCCATCCCCCTTCCAGGCCAGCAGTTCACCATCCAGCACAATCCCCTCGGGCAAAGCCATACCCGCCGCCACTACCTCAGGAAATCCGCCAGTCACAATCTCCTCACCCCGCGACCATAAGACCACCTCACCCCCTCGCCGTATCAGCTGCGCCCGGATACCATCCCACTTCCACTCCACCTGCCACCCCCCGGCCTCACCCAACTGCTCGACATCACCCTCAAGCGGCGATGCCAGATAAAATGGATAGGGCCGGGCTGAATCATCCCCCACCACCTCACCCGATATCATCCGCACATACTGCTGCGCCGTAGGCTCCCACTTCCCCAATAACCGATGCGACATAACCGATGCCTCCACCCCGGCCACTCTCGCCAGCGCCCGCACCACCAACGCCCGTGATACCCCCACCCGGAACCCGCCAGTAATCAGCTTGTTCCACAGAAACCTCTGCGTCGAATCCAGCAACCCCCAAGTCTCCCGCAACAACTCCCGCTGCCCCACCTCCGATAAGCCCGCCAAAGGCAATAACCTCTCCGTCACCAGCCTCCCCACACCCGGCACCTCCCCCCCCTCCCCCTCAGGCAACAACAACGCCAGAGTCTCCGCCAAATCCCCCACGTGCTCGTAGCTCTCCTCCACCAACCACAACGGTAACCCCGACTCAGCCGCAACCCACTCCCGTAACTGCCCCGTCTTCACCACCCGCTTCAACCGCTGCCCACACAAGAACCACAACGCCCAAACCCCATCCTCAGGTGCAACCGCACCAAAATACGCCTCCAACAACGCCACCTTCTCGCTCGTCCTCGTCGTCCGGTCCAACGCCAAAAACAAATCCGCAAAGGCCCTCATCCCTACTCACCCCCCTCTCCACTAAAGTGCGTCGACAACAACTCCGCCTCCTTCCCCGCTTCCCGCAACCACCGCACCAAAGCCGTCCCCGTCCCGTGCGTCACCAAGACCCGGCTCGCCCCCGTCGCCTCCACCGCCGCCAATAAACCCGGCCAATCCGCATGATCGGACACCACAAAACCTCGACCCATGCCCCGACGCCGACGCACCCCGCGCACCAGCATCCAGCCGGAGGCAAAGGCCGACGCCACCACCCCGCCAGCCCGGAGCAATGTGGAGTCTGCCGCCCCGGGCGGCGCTACCACCAACGCCTGCCCCTTCACCTCCACTAACCGTTCCCGGGTCAACCGCGCCACCTCAGGCAACCTCACCCCTGCCTCCCGATAATACGGCAGCAAACCCCACACCGCGTCGTGCACCAAAATCGGACCAATCCCCGCGTCCACGCCTGCCAATACCCTCTGCGCCTTCCCCAGCGAATACGCATACAACACACTGGTCACTCCGGCATCCCGGTTGCCCCGCCACCACGCGTTGATCTCCCCAAACACCTGCTCAGCCTCCGGCCAGCGATATACCGGCAAACCAAAGGTCGACTCGGTAATAAACGTGTCACACCGCACCGGCTCAAACGCTGCACACGTTGGATCATCCCCACCCACCTTGTAATCCCCACTGACCACCCATACCTCACCCCGATACGCAACCCGCACCTGCGCCGATCCCAAAACATGCCCCGCAGGATGTAATGAAACCTTCACCCCGTTCATATCCCGCACCTCGCCATACCCCACCCCTTCCACCGACAACCCCGACCCCAACCGCTGCTTCAGCAAGCCCACTGTCTCTCTCAAACACAAATACGCAGCACTGCCCGCCCGAGCGTGATCACTGTGCCCATGCGTGATCACCGCACGCTCCACCCCCCTCCACGGGTCGATGTAAAAATCCCCCGCTGCACAATACAAACCTCTGTCCGTCACGCTAAGCAATGACCCCACCATAACCCCACCTCTTTCGTCCGCAAGATCCCGCGCACGCAGAGGCACACTGTTTACGGCGTTCTACGCCGCCGTGTGCCTCCAACACCATGCATCCACCCCGCACAGGTAGAGGCACACTCCCGTCTGCCTGCAACACCATGCACCACTCAGCTAGCCTCAAGAGCCATTCGCCATCTCATCATGGTTCTGGGGGACCAATTGGATGCCAACAGCACGGCGCTGCGGGACATTGATCCGGTGCGTGATATCGTCCTGATAGCAGAAGTTCGCGATGAATCCACGCACGTACCCTCCCACAAAACCCGGACCGTCCTCTTCCTCTCCGCAATGCGGCATTTCCGGGACGCACTCAGAAGCAAAGGCATCACGGTTCACTACCGGGCGCTCGATGATCCCGATAATCAAGGAAGCCTGTCTGGAGAACTCGAGCTAGCCATCCGCACCCATGCCCCACAGAAGATCGTAATCACGGAGCCCGGCGACCATCGTGTCGCCTCCGCTCTAGAGAACAGCGCGAAACGCCTGAACATCCCCTACGAAACCCGACCGGACTCCCATTTCATTTGCGACGCCAAGGCCTTCGAGCAACACGCCAGTTCACGCAAACAACTGCGACTGGAGTTCTTCTATCGCCAGATGCGACAACAAACCGGTGCGTTGATGGACGACGGAAAACCAACCGGGGGCGCTTGGAACTACGACGCCGAGAACCGGGGCAGCTTTGGCAAACATGGACCAGGACTTCTACCCCGTCCCGTCAGCTTCAAACCCGATCAAACAACTCGAGCTGTTATCGAGGCTATCCACCGGCTGCTCCCGGAGAACCCCGGCGAGACCAATGGGTTTGATTGGCCCGTCACCCGGGAAGACGCACTAATCGCCCTGGAAGACTTCATCCACAACCGGCTCCCCGATTTCGGCACCTATCAGGATGCCATGTGGACCCACGAACCCTGGCTCTACCATTCCCGACTCTCAGCTGCCCTGAACTTGAAACTGCTTAACCCCCGCGAGGTCATCCAGGCCGCCGAGGAGGCCTACCGACGGGGACACGCCCCCCTCGCTGCTGTAGAAGGGTTCATCCGCCAAATCCTCGGGTGGCGCGAATACGTTCGGGCCATTTACCGCCACTTCATGCCCGCATACGCCGAGTCCAACGCCCTGAACGCTACCCTTCCCCTACCAGCATTCTTTTGGACAGGAGACACCCGCATGGCCTGCCTGCAGGATGCCATCGGCCAAACCCTGCGCCTCGGCTATGCGCATCACATCCAACGCCTCATGGTCACCGGGCTCTACGCCCTCATGTTCGGTGTGAAACCTCAAGCCGTCCACGAATGGTACCTCGCCGTCTATGTCGATGCCGTGGAATGGGTCGAACTCCCCAATACGATCGGAATGTCTCAGTTCGCGGACGGAGGCATCATGGCCTCCAAACCCTATGTGGCCACCGGCAAATATATCCAACGCATGAGCAACTACTGCGCTGGTTGCCCTTACGACCCCGCCACCGCGACCGGCCCCAAAGCCTGTCCGTTCACCACGCTCTACTGGGATTTCCTCCTGCAACACCGCGACAGCCTCCGCACCAATCAGCGGATGACCATGCAGCTCAAAAACCTCGACCGGCTCAGCCCAACCCGACAACAAGAAATCCAGACGGCCGCTGCAAAGCACCGAGCTCAAGTCCTCGAAGCCACATCCCCCTGGACCTGATCCGCTCTCGCTTTACTTCCAAAAACCCCACCCACCACAGCTCCAACCACGGCTCGTGCATCCTCAATCAGGGTGTAAAACACCGGGATCGCCAGGATGGTAAACAGGGTGGCTGAAGTCATCCCCCCAATCAGCACCAGGCCAAAGCTCCGAAAGTTCATCCCCATCCCCTCGCCTGTAGCAAAGGTCAGCGGAATCAAACCGCAAATGGTCGTCAGGGCCGTCATCACGATCGGACGAAACCGATGCCGTGCTGCCATCAACAACGCCTCGGTCCGGGCCATACCCGAACCCCGCAAGCGATTGGCATAATCCACCAGCACAATCCCGTTGTTCACCACAATCCCCACCAGCAACAAACCGCCCGTGTAGACCATCTCGTCAATAAAGGTGTCCGTCACTTTCAACGCCACCACCGAACCAATGGCTGCCAAGGGAATCGTCAGGATAATCGACAGCGGCACCAGCGTGCTCTCGAAGAAAAAGGCCATCAGCATGTAAACGAAAATCACCGCCACCCCGAGCATGGCCAAACCCTTTTGATGGTCCTCATCCTCAAAGGAGACTTTAGCCTGATCAAAGGAAACCCCCTCGGGCAGCTCGATACTCCCCTTCAATTCCTCAATCGCCTGCTTGATCTTCCACGACTCCGGCCCGGGCTCGATCTTCATGCCGAACCACTCCTGCACCTTCTTGTTGTGCCGTCGAATCGCATTGTCCTCATTCCTCACAAACGTCGTTCGCGTAATCGCACCTACCGTGCTCCACCGACCATCCTCGGTCGGCACCATGAAGTTCGACAAATCCTCAATGTCGGAACGGTCCTCCTCCTCAAACATCAACCTCACCGGAACCTGCCTCCCCTTGTTGTTGAAACGCGGCAGGTTGTCCCCGCGAACCGCCGAACCAATCGTCCACGCCAGTGTCCGCGGGTTCACTCCGATGGAACTGGCCTTCTCTCGATCCACATAAATCGCCAGCTCACTCGGCCCTTCCTCCTCGTCCGCCGTATCCATGAACGAAACCACCCCGGGCACCATTTCAAATAAAGGCTTCAGATCCTCCGCCACGCGCTTCAACAGCTCGGGATCATCCCCCACCAGCCGAATGTGATGCATCGACTGGCTGTCATCCTTCTCCTCGTCCCCTTCCTTCCCCTGATACCTTACCCGAACTCCCGGCTCCTCAGGGAAGTCATCGTAAATCTGGTCGATCGCCTCCTGACGCGTCAGATCACTCACCCGATCTACATCAAAGAAGCCCGCAAACCGACCATACCACTTGCCGTAATGGACCTCGTGGGCCTTCAGGTCATACACGTCCTTGTTCTTCTCCATTAGGGCCTCAACCCGCTTGAAATACGCCAGACGTTGATCCATCGAAAAATCATCAGGAAACTGCACATCAATGCTGAAATAGCGAATCAACTCCTCCTGCTTCCTCGTCCGGTTCAGGTTGCCGGTCATCCAATAGGTCACCCCCAAAAGCAGCAGTATCAACGCCGCCAAATCCACACGACGCCGCAGGAAGAATCCCAGCCCACGGTTATACCCCCGGTTGAACCGCTCAAAGGTCCATCCATAAATCCACTCAAACCACCGCCCCATCACTCTGGACGGACTCCGACCACTCTCCGGCTTCTTCCGGCTTGGGAGGGTAAGATAAACACATAAGGGAATGAACATGAGCGCGGTCGCCAGCGAGGCGGAGATCGCCGCAATCACCGGCAACGACATCGTCTGCACATACACCCGCATCTCCCCATCGCTCATCATCGCCGCCCCAAAGACAATCAGGGTCGTCAGTGTGGCTATCGTAATTGCAAACCCGATTTCACTCACCCCCCTCAAACACGCCTCCATCCGCGAAAGACCATTCGTGTAGTGCCGGTGTATGTTCTCTGCCACCACCACGGAGTTATCCACCAGTAGCCCCACACACAATACCAACCCCATGATCGTCAGCCCGTTCAAGGTCTTCCCTGCAAAGAACAACGCCGTCAGCGCCACCAGCAAGCAAAGGGGAATGGCCATGGAAATCACCATCGTCATGCGGAACTGACGCAGGAAAAAGAACAGCACCACCGCCGCCATCAGCGCCCCGCTCCGCCCGTTGTTGATCAACCCCTTCAACCGCTTGATGATCTCCTCCCCCTGGTTCTCGTAGATACTGAGGTCAAACCCCTGCATCGCCGGATCCGCCTGGATCTGCCGTATCGCCTCAGTCACCCGCTTGCTCACCTCCACGGTGTTGGCCTCACCCTCCCGGTTCACGGAAATGCCGTTCGCCGGCTGCGAGTTATACCGATACAGGCGGTCGGCCTCCTCCGGCTCGTAGGTGATCGTCGCCACATCCCGCAAAAGCAGATCCGCGCGCAACGGAATGTCCCGGATCGATTCAATGTTCCGGAACGCGCTCTCCGACTTCAGGCCATACTTCTTCCCACCATCCACCACGGAACCACTCGCCAATGTGAAATTGTCCGACCGTAAACGGTCCGCAATCTCGTTCATGCTGATCCCGTGCGCATCCGCCCTGTCCTTGTCCACCTGTATCCGGATCTCTCGCTGGTAAATCCTAAAATCCACGTCCGCCACGCCATCAATCCGCTGGATCGGCGCAATCACATGCTTGTTGATCAGCTCGTAATAGTCGGAGTCGGGATCATAACTGATCCGGAAAGCCACCACCGGCTCAGCCCCCGGTTGGTGCTTGTATATAAAAGGCTTCTCCACCCCATCCGGAAATCGCGTCCGCGCCCGCTCAACCCGATCCCGCACCTCCCGATACGCAATATCCATGTCCGTCCCATAACGGAACCTCAGCTCTACCCGGGCACCCGACTTGTAACCATGGGTGGTGATCGATTCCAAACCCCTCACGGTGCTCAATTCCTCCTCCAAAGGCAGCCCCAGCTTGTCCATGGTCTCCGGAGGAACTCCCACATTCCAACGGGCAAAAATGGACATGTAATGCCCCTCCAAACCCCGGGGATTCATCTCCAGCGGCAGCCGCCAGGTCGCAATCAAGCCAATCGCCACCACGGTCAGCAGCCCCATGAACATGGTCACTCTGCGCTTCAGCGCAAATTGCGTAATCAGACCTACAAAATCGCGACCCTCCATACCTCAGCCCCCCTCGCCTTCCTGCTGAATCAAACCCGCGCCCACGCGCGCTACCAGATAATACACCGTGGGTATCATCAGCAACGTCAGGACAGTCGATGTCACCAGCCCGCAAATCACCGCCACCGCCATCGGCGTCCGGATCTCCGCTCCATCCCCCAAACCCAGCGCCATCGGAGCCAAGCCAAGAACTGTCGTCGCCGTCGTCATCAGGATCGGCCGCAACCGCACGCAACCGGCCTCAACAATCGCCTCCTGCAAACCCATCCCCCGTCCGCGCAAGGTATTGGTATAGTCCACCAGCACGATCGCGTTGTTCACCACGATTCCCGCCAACATGATCATCCCCAGGAATACCACCACAGACAGGTTCATCCCCCATAGCTTCAACCCCACTACCGTCCCCACAAAGGCCAACGGAATACTAAACATAATAATCAAGGGCTGAATAAAGGACTCAAACTGCGAAGCCATGATGACATACACCAGAAACAGGCTCAGCGCCAATGCCAGGTACAAGCTGCCCCGACTCCGCTCCCACTCCTGGTTCTGGCCCGTAATCACAAAGTCCATGTAAACCGGCCAGTCAATGCCTGACCTCAATACACCTTCCACCTCGGCCACCGCCGCCCCCAACGATCCACCCCCAATGTTCGCCTCCACCAAGGCCACCCGCTTCCCGTCAATCCGTCGTATCTCGCTCGGCCCCTCGCCCACGTTCAACTCCGCAATCGCATTCAACGGAATTGGCGTCGTCCCTCCGGGGTTCACCGTCAATTTGCCCACGTCCAACACCTGTTCCCGGTCCACCTCCGATAACCGCACCACAATCGGCACCCGGCGATCCCTGCGATTCAACCGCGTCGCTTCAGCCCCCTTCACCAGATCCCGCACACGATTCGCCACCTGGTTGATGTTCAACCCATGCCGGATCATCTGCTGCCGGTCGTAGCTGATCTGCACCTCGGGCGCACCCGACCTCAGGGTCGGCTCTACATCCGCCAGTTCCGGTGAACCTGACAACAACCCCACCGCCTCGTCCGAATAGCTCTTTAATTCATCCAGATCTTCGCCGTTGATCTGCACCACCACCGGTTTCTTGGAACTAAACAGAACCGGTCGCGTTACCCGCGTCTCCACGTCCGGCACCGAATCAAATAACCTGCGGATTTCCCGAACCGTATGCTCCTCCGTCGCCCGCGGCTCCTCCGTCTGCACCAATAGCACCTTGAACTTCGCCGAATGCTCCCCCTCATCCGAACGCTTCATGTTCGTCGTGTCGAAACCATACATCACCAGTAGGGTCTCAATGTGTAATTCCTCCTTCCTGGCCAGGACCGCACGCTCCAAACCCTCGAATACAGCCACAGTCTCGTCCAGCGGGGTCCCCACCGGCAACGCCGCCTCAAAGGTGAACTCGCTCTGATGAACCTCAGGCAAGAGCTCGCTCTCCAGCGATCGCCCCACCGAATAGGTCAAAGCAAAGCAACCCGCCGCCAAGACAAACATCCATCCCGGATGTCGCAAGGCCCAACCCAAGACCCCGCGATACCACCCGCCTGAACTGCGACCAGAGTCCCCGCTCGTGCGCGACGGAACGAATCTCCCCATGAACCCGAACACCTTCGACAATCCCAACACTCCAACGGCAAACAACCGTATCACCCAAACCACACTCAGTCCGGCGAGCTCCAGCAACATCAGCACAGGAAGACGCACCAACGCATAAAGAAACCCACCCGCCCGAGTGACCCCCCGCCCGGAATTCTTCGCCTCCTGCAAGAGCCGCCAACCACCCCACACCTCCGCCAGACTCTCACCCCGCAAATCCGCCGACCGAAACCGAACTTTCCCCAACGCAACCACAAACGGAACCAAACAAACCCACAGCCACCACCCCGTCACACTCCCGGCGGTGCGCACCAGCGACATCTGCTCCCTAGCCTGCCCCGGCGGCCCGCCCCACAGGCTCGCTCTCGATACCCCATACACCACAAACACCATCACCCCCAAAAGCACCAGCATCGGCAGCAAAACCCTCAAGACCATACTCCCGGGACTCAACCGCCCCGACCACCCCGCCAATGGATGCACCATCCAGCCGCTCGCCTCCTTCAACCTGAACCCGCCCCGGCTTGCCAGCATCGGGATAAACCAAACCGCCACCACCAAAGACGCCAGCAACGAGGTCACAACGGTTAAACCCAGGTCGCTAAAAACCTGCCCCGCCATCCCCTCCACAAAAACCATCGGAAAGAAGACACACACCGAAGTCAACGTCGACGCAATGACCGCCCCTCTCACCTCGGCCGTCCCCCGAATCGCCGCATCACGCATCCCATCCCCCTCCTCCCTGCACCGATAAATCGACTCCAATACCACAATCGATGAATCCACCAACATCCCGATCCCCATCGCCAAACCGCCCAACGACATGATGTTCAAGGACACACCCAGCATGTTCAGCGGTGCAAAGGTCACAAAAATCGAGATCGGGATGCTCACCGCCACAATCGTGGTCGTCCGGATATCCCGCAAAAACAACAACAGCACCACTACCGCTAACAGCCCCCCCATCAGCGCCGTGCTCTTGACCTCCTGAATGCTGTTGTCGATGAATACCGACCGGTCTGCCACCACCTGCAGGATCACCCCCTCCTCCTTGTATAAACGACCGGCTATCGTAGTCTGTGCCGAGCCCTTCACCGTCCCCACCGCAGTCTTCACCCGCTCCCCTACCTGCACCATGTTGGAGTCCGCCTCCTTGTAGATATCAATCTGCACGCTCTCCCCGCCATCCGTTCGCGTCAGCATCTCCCGGTCGCGCTGCCCGTAAACCACCTGCCCCAGGTCCTTCAGCCTGATCTCCCGGCCATCCCTCCGGAAAACCACGGTGTTCGCCACCTCCTCCAGGTTCTGATACTCGTTGATGGTCCGGATCATGTATTCCGCACTTCCCTCCCGGATCCTGCCCCCGGCCGAGTTGATATTCTCTGCCTGCAATCGCCCCAAGACCTGGTCAATCGATAGATTCGCCCGGTCCAACTTGTCCGCATCCACCAACACGTGAATCTCCTCCTCCAACCCACCACGCACCCGCGCCGCCGCCACGCCGGTGATCGGCTCGACCGCCCGCTTCACCTGCAGTTCCGCTATCCGGCGCAACCGCCGGGCGTCCGCCTCCCGCTGCAGGACATCCCCTCCCGCCTTGCCCGCCAGCGACAAACTCAATTCCATCACCGGATCCAAGGAAGGATCGTAGTGCAACAACAACGGCTTCTCCGCCTCCTGCGGCAAATACACCATGTCCAGCTTCTCGAGGGTGTTCTGGATCGCCTCCACCATCGACGTCCCCCACATGAACTCCAGCACGACGTCGCTTACCCCCGCCCGGCTGATACTGCTGATCTCCGCCAACCCGCTCACCACCCCCAACTGCTCCTCAATCGGGCGGCTGATATCGTTCTCCACCTCCTCCGGCGCCGCCCCCGGATACTCCGTGCGTACGGTCAACGTCGGATAGCTCATCTCCGGCATCAACGTCACCGGCAAGCGGCCGAGGGAAAAATAGCCAAAGACCACCGCCGCCAAAAATACCATCACCACCGCAACCGGCCGGTCCGTGGTGAAGTTCTGCTTAACCTGCGGTGCCTTCATGCAAACTCCCAAGTATCCCGGCTCCTCAATTCAAGCTCCCCACTGCTTTCTCCACCTTGTTGGTATCCCCGCTTGATGCCGCCAACACCTCCAATTCCTCCTCACCCACCTCCCGGATCGGGGACTCATCCTTCAAACCGGATTGACCCGCCACCACAATCCGGTCCCCCGCCTCAAAACCTCCCCTCGGCTCGATGTGCAGCTTGTCAACGTTCTCCGCCACCACCAGCTGCCTCCTCGCAATCTCCACACCGTTCGTGTCCGTGAAGAGCTTGTAGGCAAAGGTCTGGTCGTTGTCATAGACAATCGAACGCTTCGGGATCAGCAAAGCATCCTCCTTCGAATCCAACACCAGCTCCACATCCACCCACATCCCCGGCCGCAAACGACCCAAATCCCGCACACCCACCGTCACTTTCACGGTGCCCGCCTGCGCCTCCACCACGGGTGAAATCCGCTTCACGTAACCGGCAAAAGACTCCTCTCCCAAGGTCGCCGAAAACAACCGCGCCTCCATCTCCTCCTTCAACTTCGGCAAATACTGCTCCGGCACATGAATCACCGCCACAATGGAATCCAAATCCACAATCTCAAAGATCGGCGTCCCCGTCGTGACGGTGTCCCCCACCTTGACGCTCCTCCGCGTGATGGTCCCCGCCACCGGTGCCCGCACATCCGTGTATTCCAGCTGCCTCTTGGCATTCTCCGCCTGCGACTTCGCCTGGTTGAAGGTATGCCGAATGTTCCGATACTCCGCATCACTCACCAGGCTCTCCCGATACAGCTTCTCAGTCGCATCAAAATCAATCTGCGCCTTCTCCAGCTGGCTCAGCGCCTGATCGTAATCCGTCTGCTGCCGGTCACTCTCCAAGCGCAGCAGAACCTCTCCCTTCTCCACCCGGTCCCCCTCCTCCACCAACAACTCAACCGCGGGATTCTGCGTCCTCGCCAAAACGGAAACCTGCACCTCAGCCTCCAAGGGCGAAGATCGCTCCAAAACCGCCTCAATCCGTCCGCGCTCCACCACGCCCACCTCCACCAGCACGGCCTTGCTCGCCACAGGCTTAGCCTCAGCATCAAGCTTGGCCACCGGTTCCTTCTCTAAACCGCAGCCAGCCAAAACCACCACCAGCCCTGCAATTGCCAAACGCGTCCAGTCCATATCACTCAATCTGTGCCAGTTCCGTTCATCAGCCCGACCCCGCATCCTCCCCCAGATCCCCATTCAAGACCAACCCCAATCTCCCCTCAAGACACCCCCGAACGGCTTTTCGTTTCATACCGGCCCCAGATTCTGGAATCATCCACTCCCCATGAACCCGCTGCTCGCCACCGCACTCATCCTCGCCAGCCTCCTCGCCTCCCCAAGGCTTTCCGCCGCACCCCAAAACCCACGTCCCAATATCCTCCTCATCCTTGCCGACGACATGGGCTTCTCCGATATCGGCTGCTACGGCGGGGAAATCCCCACACCCAACATCGATTCTCTCGCCGCCGGCGGCCTCCGCTTCACTCAGTTCTACAACACCGCACGCTGCTCCACCACCCGGGCCGCCCTGCTCACCGGCCTCCTCCAACACCAAACCGGAGTAGGTATCCTCGCCGAAGACCCCGGCCAAACCGCCCCCACCAACGCCGCACCCGGTTATACCCGCTTTCTCAACCGTAACTGCGTCACGCTCGCCGAAATCCTCCAACCCGCCGGCTATCACACCTACATGGCCGGCAAATGGCACCTCGGCTACCACGGCCAGGAAAAATGGCCCCGCCAACGCGGCTTCGACCGCTTCTATGGCATCATCTCCGGCGCCTGCAGTTACCTCCGCCCCCACGATAACCGCGGCCTCACTCTCGATAACACCCCGCTCAATCCTCCCACAGACCCCAACTACTACACGACCGACGCCTTCGCCGGGCACCTCATTCAATTTCTCCAGGACCAGCCCCAAGACCAACCCTTCTTCGCTTACCTCGCCTTCAACGCACCCCACTGGCCCCTCCACGCCAGAGAAGAAGACATCAACAAGTTCAAGGGCCAATACCTCAAGGGCTGGGACAAGCTCCGCGAGGAACGCTGGAAACGCCAGGTCAGCATGGGCATCGTCGAGGAATCCTGGGGACTGTCTCCCCGCGACGACGGCGCCCGCCCCTGGTCCCAACTCACCCCGGAACAAAAGGAACAGCTCGACTACCGCATGGCCGTCTACGCCGCGCAGGTCCACCGCATGGACCACGCCATCGGCCAGGTCCTCAACCACCTCCGCTCACAGGACCTCCTGGACAACACGATCACGATCTTCCTCTCCGACAACGGCGCCTGCGCTGAACCCTACAACGACCTCGGCGGAGGTAAATTCGAAGACATCAACAACCCTGATATCTGGGGCGCAGTCTCCTACGGAACCGCCTGGGCCAATGCCTCCAATACGCCCTTCCGCCGATACAAGGCCCGACTCTACGAAGGCGGCATCTCGACCCCGCTGATCATCCATTGGCCAGCCGGACTCAAAACCCAACCCGGATCCATCACCCCAACACGCGGCAACCTGACGGATATCGTCCCCACCCTCCTTGAACTCACCGGGACTCCCTACCCCGCCACCTACAAGCAGCACTCCATCACCCCCCTCTACGGACGCAGCCTTGCCCCAACACTCCAAGCCCAAAACCAGCCCCAACCCGAATGGATGTTCTGGGAACATTACAACGACCGGGTGGCCCGAAAAAGCGACTGGAAGCTGATCGGCAAAACCGGCTCCGACCAATGGGAACTCTACAACCTCGCCTCCGATCGCACCGAACAACACAACCTCGTGGACGAGCACCCCGAACTCGTCACCGAAATGGCCCAGGCCTGGCAGCACTGGGCCGAAACCCATGCCGTGCTGCCACGTATCGCACGCTAAAAGTGCAATTCAAACGGGACATTACCAGCGACACCCGCCTTTCAGCGCTCTGCGCTCCTGCCCCATCGAAATCGAAATCGCTATCGGGATCGGTATCAACGCGCCTCCGGCGCGTGTAGCCAGGAGCCCGTAGAGAGAAACCAGTGGCCCCGCCCTCAGCCCTCCGCCCTCTGCGCTCCTGCCCCATCGAAATCGAAATCGCTATCGGGATCGGTATCGACGCGCCTCCAGCGCGCGTAGCCGCGAGCCCGTAGAGAGAAACCAGTGGCCCCGCCCTCAGCCCTCCGCCCTCCGCGCTTCCCGCTTCCCGCTCTGCGCTCTGCGCTCTGCGCTCTGCGCTTGCCGCTTGGCCCTCAGCCCTCAGCGCTCTGCCCTCAGCCCTCAGCCCTCAGCGCTCTGCGCTTCCCGCTAAATCCCCGGGTACAAAAACTCCAGTGTCATCACCGCATACGCCGTCACCAAGGCGGGATCATTCTCCCACCAACGCCCGGTTCCGTTCACCCACGACCCGTCACTCTTCTGCAAGTTAATCAAACGCATTGCTAATTCCCGGCGCCAGTCGACACCGCCTCCATCCTTCAACTCCAACCGGTCCTCCCCCAGCGTTGCCAACGCCTTGGCCATCAGGTGCAGGTAATAGTAATACCCCTGCTGCCCCATCCCGGGATTCTCCTCCAATGTATAATTGGCCCCAAGCCACTCCATGACCGCAGCCACCCTCGCATCTTCCGGGGTTAGATCCGCGTACGCATAGCTCAACAAACCCGCATAACTGATCGAACCATAACTCCGTAACGACACCTTCCCCGTCACGGAGTTCGTCACGCCGTCGGCCTTGCTCTCCCCCGGCATATAAATGAACCCGCCTTGATCACTTGCCAGCTCGGAAACCCACGGCTCTTTGTTGGTTCCCGGAAGATTCTGGCAGCTCTGCAAAAAGTGAATCGCCGCCTCCCAATCCAGGTCCGGATACGCCCCCCTCTCTGCCCCAACCGGACGCGTGTAGTAGATGGCCTCCAACGCCACCAGCGTATTGTTCATGTCGGAATGGTCATACTTGTCGTTGTAGCCCACGCCCCCATCAAACGGCGAATCCATCACCCCTTTCTCGCCAAGGTCAATCTGGCAGCGGAGCAGATACGCCCGTGCACGCTCAATCAACGACCGGTAACGCCCGTCGCCCGATGCCGCCAGCGCCATCACCGAAATAGCCGTGTTGTAGTTCGCCAGCGATGTCGTGAAGATCCGGCCATCCTCTTGCGCGCAGCTCTCCAGATACACATACGCCTTGCGCAATTCCGGCGGCATGTTCGTCCGATACCGCCCCGACGGATGCCCCATGAAGGAAGACAACACCAGCGCGGTCACCGCCGGATGTTCCTCCGTGGACCACCAACCCGCCGCGTCCTGTGTCTTGCGCAAATGCGCCAGCCCGCGATCCATCGCATGCTCCACTTCATAGGCAAAGGAAACATCCCGCCGCTTGGCAACCGCCAGTCTCTGCCCCGGCACAGGAAGATCCGACCCCTCCGCCGCCTCCAGCCCGCCCCCACCCGCCGGCAGCAGCACCACCACACAGCCTAAAACCGCAAACCATCGAACAACGCTCTGATGACACATAGTTTGATCCAATCCACGTTACTTCTCTTCCTGCTTACCTTGCGCAACCATGTCTCTGACCAACCGGATCCGCATCTCCAACGGAACATCGTCCGGCGGCAGCACGGCCGCATTGGGCCGATGCAACTCATCATTCCCCCTCCCCGGCCGGGGATTGTTCACCAAGGCCAATGGATCCAGCTGGAGCGAGACCACCGAACCCTCCCGCTGCGCCGCCAACCCCTTACCCTCCATAACCGATCCGTTATATACCCAGGGCCCCGACACCAGCGCCTCGGCATCGTTGGTCGTCACGACCAGGCTTTCCAGCGGCACCGCATGCTCCCCGTCAATGCCTGGCCAAACCACCTCAATCAACACTTTCTCACCAGGCAAATCACGCGCCGTATCCACCGGCAACTGCCGCTCATACACCGGCTTTCCCCCCAACAACAATAGCCCCAGATGAACCTGTGTCGGCTCAGCCTCCGTCTTCAACAAACTCTCATGCGTCTTACCCCCACTCGTCACCACCGCATACTCAATCAACCCCGAGCGCTGGTTCACACTCACAGGAAAGTTCACGCTCCGTGCCACCGGATCCACCCGCACCGAACCCAAATCCGGCAACTTCACCTCTCCCGGGCCTCCCCCACCATCGCCCACTGACTTCACCGGCTCCGCCGGCACCGGGACAATCACCTCGCCCCCACCCCCAGCCCCAACTTCCGCACCCGGCTCAACCGCCGGCTCCATCACCCAATCCGAAAACTCAGACTGTAACGACTCCCTCTGAAAATCCCCAAACGACATCCTCCGAATGTGCTCCACCGGAATCGCCACCGCCCCATAAAGGAGCGAAGTCCCCATCAACCGCCTCCCGTCCGATCGCTCAGCCTGAAACACCATCACAGATCCATCCACCAAATCCACCCGTACCACCCGCTTGAAATCCACCTCCCCCGAACTCACGGCAATGCCCCTGCCCTCCAACCCCACCCCAACCATCACCGCCACCCGCTCCACCGGCACCTCCTCAACCTTCCCCCTCGACTTAAACACCAGCAACCCATCCTCCAGACTCTGCAACTCACCGCGCTTAATGTCCCCCAACTGAGAGATCAACAAATGCCGCGGCGGATTCTCCCGGCTAAACCTCGGCACGGTCAACGCCCGCTCCAATCGCACCGGATCCACCCCAAACCTCGCCCCACGCCCCCCACGCACTCCCACACGCCGACTGCCCACCCCCATCCGACGCAACTCCTCCTCAGTCTTCCTCTTCGCAAATTCCAGCGCCAGCACGTGCTCCCCCCCCACCTTCTCCCCACCTGCAAACGGCGAAGCAAAACTCAGCCCGCCCTGCCCGTAACTCCCCAACCGGCACGGCAATACCTCCCCGTCCACCAAATGCAACCGATGAGGAAAGGTCCGCTCAACATCCTCCTCCAAACCGCCCACTCGACCCACCCAACGCTCCACCCGTCCACCACCCAGGTTCCCCAGTCGCACCGCCTCCAATGCCCCCTCCGGCCTCCAGGCGAACGGAGCATCACTCCGCTCAAATGTAAGGGTCCCCCGCAAATGTCCCGCGGCAAACCGCAGGTCGTCGAGCTGTGACCACCCCTGCTCCGCCACCTTGTCCTTCTTCAGCCGCCCCACACCAAAGGTCAGACGCGATGCCGAATCCAAGCGACATTCCAACGCATCCTCCAAAAAGGAAGGCCTCAACCTCACACGCCCCTCCACGATGTCTTCCAACCCCCCTCGCACAAACGACCCGTCCGAATACATCAGGGCCGCCTCACCGCCTGTATTCTCCACCATCCGCCGCTCTGGTAAAACCACCCGGTCCACATCCCCCAACTCCACCACCCGGCCACCCACGCTCGCCACACCACTCTCCTGCATCAGTTGCCCATAAAGAATGCGTCCATCCGCCAAATGCACCCGCGCCGCCCCCGGATCCGCCACCTCCTCCATCACCCGTCCCTCCAGCGGATACACCCGCAACCGGCGCACGATCATCTCCTCGGACCGATTCCGCAAAAACAAACCCGACCGACGCAACTCACTCCGCACCCCGTCCAACTCCGCGAGCTTCCTCCCTAACCCGTCCCGCACACTCAACCTCCCGCGCCCCGCGTCATACGCCAGCCATAAGGAAACCTCCCGGGTCCCCTCCTGGAACACTGTCAGCGTCTCAAAGAGGTTGTTCTGCAAAATCACCAGCTCGTTCTCCCAGGTCTCCACCCGCAACGGCTGCGGCCCCGATCCCAAATTCGATGCGTCCCCCCCCAACCCCAAAACAAAACTCGGGTTCCCCTCAAAAACCAACTCCACCTCCATTACAAAGGAATCAGGTAAATCCATCCCCCGAAAAATGCTCGCCATGTAGCGGTCCGTCCGCAAATGACCCGCCTCTCCGCGATACCAGGCCGGCGGCGGATTAATCCCCACCAGGGACTGAGCTCGAAACGCCGGCCCCGACCACCTCAAGTCCAACGCCGGTGCTCCACGCTCACCCACCTTCCCATACTCCACCCGTAAAGCATGAAACCCGACCTCCAACGCCACAGTCGCACTCAAATCCTTCCCCGTAGCCGACAACCCCACCAGCGTGCCATCCACAAACAACTTCACCCCACCACGCGACGACACCGCAAAGCTATACTCCCCATCCCGCGTCGCCTCCAACTGACCCGAAAACACCATCGCATAATCATCCGTCAAGTCAGTCAGGCCCAGGTCGATATAACCCGCCGCAAAACCGCCGTCAGTCGCCGGTATCAGCCGCGCCAAATCAGGCACCACCCCCGGCGTCCACCTCGGCCACTCATCCCTGCCATCATACACCCGATACTCCAAATCCTTGATCGGCCCCTCTGGTAAAGCCACCCCCCATGCAGACGATTGCGACCCGTCAAAAACCAGCAGCGGATGCACCACACGGTCGATCGCATACACCTCATCGCGCCGCACCCGAAACGGCTCGCAAAATCCCGCCCCAAAAACAAAACCCTCCGCATCCGCCGAAATAATCTCCGCCGTAAAAATATCGCCCGTCACGGTAATCACCCTGAACGGCCCGCTCTCCACCTGCGCCTGCTTCGGAAACACCACGCTCTCCAAAACCCCCGTGTCTAACTCGAGCTCATCCTGGAAATACGGCGAACACCACCGCACTCTCCCCTGATCCGCATCGACCAGTTCGCCCGGAATGACATCCCCATTGCGCCAATGCAACTGCGCTGCCGATAGCCCAACAACTCCAACCAAAAACAACGCCATCGACAACCCTGCCACGGAACTCACTCTCGATACGGTTCTGAATAAAATGCTCATCAGCCGGTTGTCTCTACTCACTGCCATAAGGCATCTCCGCTGGACGCAACTCCCAACCCGCAAATCGTGACCGCATCGCACCCCCAAAACCATCCCCAAACTCAAAAGCCGCAATCTCACCCGCAGGTATAACCACCCGACCATACTCCTCCGAAACACCCTCGACTTGCCCCCCGCGCATCCCCACCAACTCAAACCCCAATACCCACCCGTCAAACAACAACACCCGCATGCCTCCCCCCCTCGCAGCCTTCTCCAACCCCTCATCCAACCGCACATCCACCACCCGCTCCAAGCGCTCAAGCGGAACCCCCTGCCGCCGCCCCCGGGATTCAAACTGCACCACACCCCCTCTCATCCCCAATAACCTCCCACGCTTGCTGTCCCCACTCTTCGCCATCAATAAATGCGTAATCGCTCCCTCCCCTCCAAACCTCGGCAAGGTCAACGCCCGCTCAAAACCCGCCCCAGTCAGCCCCAAGGGAAGCCAACCCTCATCCCATCGGCCAAAATCCCGCCAACGCCGCGCCTCCCCTCCCCCACCCACAGCACCATAAACCCGGTCCAGTTCAACGCTCTTCACCCGATCCAGGCTCACCTCAGACCGCCCACTGTAGAACGACTCAAACTCCACCGCTCCCTCCTCCTCCATCGAAATCACCCGACACGGAAAGGCATCGCCACTCCTCAAGTGCAATACGTGCGGATACAGCTCCAGACTCTCCCCGCCTCGCCTCCCCACCATCACTCTCCCCCGCTCAAGCCGTCCCTCCCCTCCCACCACCAACTCCTGCACGCCCGCAACCCCATCCATCGTCCAACGCAAACCACCGCCGCCCTCGCCATCCACCAACCGCCCCCGCAAATGCCCGCCCTCCACCATCAACCGATCCAGCTCGTCCCCCGGCAAATACCCCTCCCCATTCCACACCCCAAATCGCACCA
>JBJOII010000010.1:0-113734 GCA_046047235.1 Verrucomicrobiota bacterium
CCACCACCGGCACCCCCCATAACCAATCCTCTCGAAATAAAACACGCATCGTAATCCCCAAATCCCACCCCTTAAGTCCCACCAAAAACAAGCCGTTTTACCGGAAATGCACCGGAACCATCAAAAAGTCTAGCCTCACCCTAAACCCACACTACATTAACCCTCCATGATCCAACGTATCGGTATCGTCGGCCTCGGACGCATGGGAGCCAATATGGCCCGCCGCCTCAAAGACTGCGGCTACACCCTCAGCGCCCTCTACGACCTCAACCCCGAAACCACCAGCCAACTCGCCTCCGAACTCCAAGCCCCCGCCACAACATCCCTCGCCGAAGTCACCAAAAACTCCGACGCCATCCTCACGGTCATCTCCGATGACAAAGCCATGAAGTCCATCTTCAAAGACGGACTCCTCAAACGCGCCCGCGGTAAACTCTTCATCAATTGCGCCACCCTCAGCCCCGCAATCCATGTCTGGGCCGAAAATAAAGCCGAAGCCGTCGGCGCCCAATGCCTCGAAGCCTGCATGGCCTCCAGTATCCCCCAAGCCCGCGAAGGTTCCCTCTTCCTCATGTGCGCAGGAAAACCCGACGCCTTCGAACGCGCCCGCCCACTCCTCGAAAAACTCTCCTCATCCCTCCGCTACATCGGCCCCGCCGGTAAAGCCGCCGAAGTCAAAGCCCTCGTCAATATGGTCATGAATATGAATACCGCCGCCCTCGCCGAAGGCCTCGGCCTCGGCCATGCCCTCGGCCTCGACCTCACTATGCTCCGCGAAGTATTCTCCCTCACCGGCGCCAACTCCCGCGTCCTCCAAACCGATGGCGAAGATATGCAAAACCGCGACCACGCCTGCTTCTTCTCCGCCGAACACGCCGCCAAAGACTCCGGGATCGCCCTCAACCTCGCCAAAACACTCGAACTCAACCTCCCCCTCGCCAAAGCCACCTGGCAACAATACTCAAAAATGACCAAAGCCGGACTCGGCCAACTCGATAAATCCGGCATCTCCGAACTCACCTTCCCTGACCGCCAACCCAAATAACCCCGATCACACCCCCAATAACCCTCTGCCAAAAAGCCCTCACCTGTCGTATGGCCGATACAAAAAAACGCAGCTGCTGCCCATTCTTCTCCCCCATCACCATCATCGTCGCCCTCTGCGGCATCCTCCTCTCCACCACCGTCTCCCTCGTCGTCCGTAGCTACACCAAGTCACTCGATGAGGCCGAATTCAAACAGCAAATCACCGTATTCCTCGCCGCCGTCGAACGCCGACGCCGCAACACAGAAGACCTCCTCCGCACGTTCCGCTCCCTCCTCGCCTTCCACCCCAACCTGACCCAGGAACAATTCCAGACAACGTTCGAGGATATCATCCATCGCCCCGATAGCGCCGGCTCCTTCGTCTGGGCCCCCCTCATACCGCACGCCAATCGAGCCAGCGTTGAAGCCAAAATGCTGAAACTCAATACGCCCTACCCGGAATTCACCGAAGGCTCAATCTCCCACGGCCCAACTGAACTCGTCATCCGCGCCGCCAACCGCCCCGAATACTTCCCCATCCGCTTCATCGAACCCCAGGCCGGACAACAACACCTCGTGGGCCTCGACCTCCTCCAAATCCCCGAAATCGCCGAAACCATCGAATTCGTCAAAACCGGCGGCGATATCCGCGTATCCCCACGCATCAATATCCGCTTCGAAGACCACGTCCAACCCGGGCTCGTCGCCGTCATCCCCGTCTACCGCCCCAGCCTGGAACCCGAATCCGAAGCGGACCGTAACTCCCAGTTCTGCGGCGCAGCCCTCGCCATACTCTCCCTCCCCAAAATCATGGAGGGCTTCCAAAGCGCCGTCTCCAAACTCAATCTCGATGTCATGTGGGTCGACGTCCTCTCCCCCACCAACCGCTCCGTGCTGCACAGCACATTCAAGAATACCCACCCCCAAACCCTGCAAAACCAGCTGACCGAGACCGAGTTCTGTACCGGCCCATTCATCCGCCAATCCATCGCCATCAGCGGCCGCACCTGGGACCTCCTCTTCCGCCGATCCAGTGACTGGACCATCGGCCCCGTCACTCATATGCCCGCCATCTCCCTCAACATCGGACTCCTCTTCACCGCCCTCCTCACCCTCTACTTCGCCACCCTCCAACGCAATAAAGCCCGCGCCGAACACCTCGTCACCCTCCGCACCGCAGAACTCGCATCCGCCAACGCCCAGCTCATCGAGGAAATCACCCACCGCACCCAAACCGAAGAAGCCCGTCGTGAACTCGATCGCCAACTCCAGGAAACCCAAAAACTCGAAAGCCTCGGCCTCCTCGCCGGAGGTATCGCCCACGACTTCAATAACATCCTCACAACCATCATCGGTAACGCCGGACTCGCTAAAATCGACCTCCCCCCCAACTCCCCAGCCCCCACTAGCCTCAAAGAAATCGAACAGGCCGCCAAACATGCCGCCGACCTCTGCCGCCAGCTCCTCGCCTCCGCCGTAATAGCAAAATTCAAACTCCGTAAACTCAACCTCACCCATTTCGTCGAAAAAAATATGGAGTTCCTCCAGCTCTCCATTAGTAAAAAAATCAGCCTCAAATACCGCCTCCAGCCAAACCTGCCCCCAACCCTCGCCGACCCCACCCAACTCCAGCAAATCCTCATGAACCTCGTCATCAATGCATCCGAAGCCATGCATGATAAGGTCGGCACCATTACCATCCATACCCGCCTCCTCCAACTCACCCCGGAACTCCTCAATGAAATCCATCCCCCCAATTCCCTCCAACCCGGACCCTGCCTCGCCATCGAAATCCACGATACCGGCAGCGGTATGCCCCCAGATGTCCTAAAACGAATCTTCGAACCCTTCTACTCCACCAAATTCACCGGACGCGGCCTCGGCCTCGCCGCTACCCTCGGCATGGCCCGCAGCCACAACGGCGCACTCCACGTCGCCAGCCAGCCAAACCAAGGCTCCCAATTCACCCTCCTCCTGCCCCCGACCGAAGGCCACGCCGACAACGACACCAGCATCTCCACCAAACCCACCCAGTTCAAATCCCACGGCACTCTCCTCCTCGTCGACGACGAAGCCGCCGTCAGAAAGGTCGCCGCAAAACTCCTCGAAAAAGCCGGCTTCAATGTCCATACCGCCGAAGACGGCGCCTCCGCCCTCCACCTCTTCCAACAACAACCCGACACCTACCGCGCCGTCATCCTCGACCTCACCATGCCTCGCATGGACGGCGCCACCGCCATCAAGGCCATCCGGAAAATCAGCAGCCATACCCCCCTGCTCATGATGAGTGGCTACAGCGAAGGGGATACCGTCAAACTCGCCTGCTCCAGCCCCTCCACCGCCTTCATCCAAAAACCCTTCGGACCGGATGAACTCCTCAACACTCTCCAGCAACTCCTCGAATCTCACCCCGAAAAAAAAACCCAATCCGAATGACCACACCCAACCCCATCGCCCTCCTGCCCCTCCTCATAGTCCTCCTCACCCCAACCCACACCTGCCCCGCCCAAAACCTCCCCCTCCCCACCCCCGTCTTCACCTCCAAACAAAACGGCTACCATACCTACCGCATACCAGCCCTCCACCTCACTCAACAATCCACCCTCCTCGCCTTCGCCGAAGGCCGACAAAACGGACAAGGCGACGCCGGCAATATCGATCTCCTCCTCCGCCGTAGCACCAACCTCGGCCAATCCTGGGAACCCACCCAAATTGTCTGGGACGACCAAAGCAATACCTGCGGCAACCCCTGCATCGTCGAAGACCAATCCACCGGCACCCTCTGGCTCCTCCTCACCTGGAACCGCGGCGATGACCACGAATCCCAAATCATCAACCGCACCAGCCACGATACCCGACGCGTCTTCGTCACCAGCTCCACCGACGATGGGCTCACTTGGACCACCCCTCGAGAAATCACCGACTCCGTCAAACGGACCAACTGGACCTGGTACGCCACCGGCCCCGGCGCCGGTATCCAAATCCAGCACGGCCCCCACCAGGGCCGACTCGTCATCCCTTGCGACCACATCGAAGCCGAAACCAAACACTACTACTCCCACGTCATCTACTCCGATGACCATGGCCAAACCTGGAAACTCGGCGGCTCCACCCCCAGCCATCAGGTCAATGAATGCGAAGTCGTCGAAATCACCAACGGCCAGCTCCTCCTCAATATGCGGAACTACGACCGCTCCCAGAAAACCCGCCAGCAAGCCGTCAGCACCGACGGCGGCCTCTCCTGGACCCGGCAACGCCACGTCCCCGAACTGATCGAACCTATCTGCCAGGCCAGTATCCGACGCCTCACCTGGCCCACCACCAGCCAGCCCGGCATCATCGCCTTCTCCAACCCCGCCAGCACCTCCCGCGACCACATGACCCTCAAAGCCAGCACCGACGACGGCCAAACCTGGCCCCATTCCCTCCTCATCCACCCCGGCCCCTCCGCCTACTCCTGCCTCACCCCGCTCCCTGACCACCAAATCGGCCTGCTTTACGAAGCCGGCCAATCCAACCCCTACGAAACCATCCTCTTCCAAACCATCCCCCTGAACCAACTCCTCCCCAACCCCTAACCCCGCCGCCTCCCCCAGTCCTGCTCGTACGGATTATTGGGACACGTGGGCCAAGAATCCGTAACCCCAGCACCAGCAAAATCCTCAGGGCCAATGACTGAAAATCCAAAATGGACCAAAATAGGCCGTTTTAGCCAAAGTCTCCCCCCTGCTCGACCACAGGTCGTACGGATTATTGGGACACGTGGGCCAATAAATCCGTACACGGACCAGCCAAATCGATCACTCCTTTAGGGGATGAACTGCCGCAGTTAGTTTCTCCCTCATTCGAATCCAGCCGGCACCTCCGGCAGATCGCAGGTTAGCTCAACCGGCTTCTGTCGCCCTGCCCGCCCGGGATCAAAAGGCACAAAGCCCAGTTCAAAAGCAGGCGACCCAGCCTTCAACCGATAGTCATCGTTGGCAGCATCCTCAAATAGAGGATCAGCTACCAGAGAATGCTGATCCTGTCCGCGCTCCACGCGCCATCGCTCCAGGCTCAAGTCCCCCGGGAACAACACAGGCTTGCCCCCATGCCAGTATAAGTTGCGGTCCAGCTTGAAGTTGTTGTCCTTCCAGTTTGAACCCAGCAACGGACTGTCGTTGTCCCAAACCACAATGTTCCGCTCGAAATAGAAGGAGAGATGCTCCTCGGTCCGAGTGCGCTGAATCTGATGCTCCCCGCCGAAACCAAGGATGTTGTTCACAATCCGGTTCTCCCGACCGTAGTGCTGATGAAACCCACCCCTTGAACATCGATAGACCAAGTTGTTGCTCATCTCCACCCCCGTAGACCCCTCGTCGGTATACAAACCCCATCCTCCGTAATCATAGGAAACAACATCGTGGAAGTGGTTATCGTGAATAGTCGTCCCTGGCGAGATCCCCAACGTGTAGATACACCCCATGTCACTCAGCACCTTTTGTCCGATGTGATGGGCATGGTTAAAGGCCACCTCGTTGTGATGCGCTACGCTCCCGCTGTATCCCCAAACCCAACCCAGAGAGAAAGCCGAGTAGTAAAGATCGTAAACGTCGTTGTGCCGAATGGTGTTATAGGCTGAGTGCCCAACCCACACCCCAATGCCTGCAGGGTGCAACCGTCCCCCGTGCGCAATCAGGCATTCCTCCACGACATGATGGGAGACCAGAGCCTCGTCATCCTGCGGTGCGGACAAAGTGTTCGACCAGCCGGATGGCAACGCACTCCCCAGCTTGATGCCACCGGCTCCCAAATCCACCATCTCGCACCCCACCACCCGGTTGTCGCGGCAACCGGGACCAAATCCCATCGCATACTCCCCCACATGACGAACCGCACAATCTACAATGCTCACATGCCGTGCGCCCATGGCCGCAACCGCGGCCCCCAGATTCACCTCGGCCTGCGGAAAGGACTGCCCCGTCTCCGGTGTGGACCAGTTCGCGTGCGCAAAGGTCAAACCACGAAACTCGAGATACTGAACCCACTCTCGCTGCGCAACGTTTCCCCTCAACAACAAAAGATTCTCCAGTCTCGGCACCACCACCTCGGTGGCTTCGATCGTCTCACCGTCCCTCGGCAAATAGGTCAGCACCCCACTGGGCCGATCCAAGTACCACTGCCCTGGCCGACCAAGTGCCTCCTTCACGTTCTCAACGAAATACCGATGCCCCGGCGTGAACTCGGCCCACCAACTTGAACCCGTGGTGTTTCCCTTCACCGTCACCGTGCGGGACGCCACATTTACCTCCTGGATCCGCATCCTCGAAGCCGCCCAATGATGAAACGCCATGACCTCCACATCGGGCAGATTCGCCCAATCCGCCCGAACCTCACCCTCCTTAAAAGCAAACCGGTCATGCCCCTTCCCTGCGGCCTTCGCCGACGGGTCCACCTTCGCCTCAATCCAGTAGTAGCCCTGCTCTGGCACTCTCGGACGAAACCTCCTCTGGTCGTCCACAAAGAGCTGAGCAAAGTTCCAGCTGCCTTCCTTTACCTCTGCCAATTCTGAAAACCACCTCCCCTGCCCATCCACGTTCCATCCCGTAATCCGCCTCCCGCCACTCAGCACCGGCCGTTCACCCGGATAGGCTTCGTAGTATACCACCGACCGTGCAGAACCCGAATCTTCCGGACCAAACTCCAGTGGTTCATCCATCCAATAGGTTCCACCACGGAGCCTCACCACAACCGGTTCGCTGCGCACGGGCTGTTCGCGCAACAATTGCCGTACCGCTGCCTGCGCTGCACTCACGGTAGCGAAGGGTCCGTCCTCACCGGCCTCGTCGGCGGCAGCCAAGCGCCCGGACCAACTATCTCTTCCCTCCGGAGAAACATAGAAATCCGCCTGCTCCGCCACCCCTCCGCGAACAGGGAGTGAAGCCACAAAATGAAGCAAGGTGAGGAGAACAACAGAACTCAGGCGCGGTTGGAACGGGTTCATGAGGACCGCAGCCTGCCAGAGACCACTGAAACAGACCAGCTCATAGATATTACTCCCGCGCCTCGATCGGCACCGCGCCGCCACCTTTAAAGAACCTCTCAAGAATCCGTCCGAGAATCTGTTCGCCGTATTCGTTGGCATGCACGACGTCGCGATAAAACACATGAGGATGCTGACCCGACAGCTTCACGTATTCCGCCCAAGGCGAGGTTAAATCCAGATATGCGCAACGCTCCTGACTGGCCAGAGCACTCAGCGCCTCCCCATATCGTCCCGTACCGGAGTGGGATGCATCCGCCAGGGCCTGCGAATCCCGCGGATCCGCTGTTCCAAATGCCCCGGTGAAAAGCAGAACCTCGACCTCCGGCAGCGCATCACGCAACTGACGAAGCACCTCGCGGATGTCAGCGACACTCCGCTGGCTTATGCCGCCAATCAGCACCAGATCGGGGCGCAACGGCACCACATACTTCTCAATCCGCTTCTCCTCACGGTAATGCTGGCACCCTCCCCCACCCCGCACATACACCCAAGTCTCGACCCCCACCCCCGGATTGGATTCGGCCAACATACCCACCCATCCAGACCGCATCACGTCGTTCACGATGCTGTCGCCCAAAGCCAAAATCCGCAGCTGCCCTCCATCCCCCAGTATCTGTCGCGTCCTCCCCAAATGCATCCAGTCGGTCTCCGCCAGGCTGAAGCTCCCCTCCGGCATCGCTCCTCGAATAGAACGTATCTGCCCTACCGACCTGCATGGCGATGTGAACAGATAATAACCGTCTCCTGCCGGACGGCTGATGGTCTTGGTATCCGGCGGATACAATGCAGGCAACGCTCCCTCCTTCGGGAACACAACCGGGGAGTCCGCCATCATGTCCCCCGGACGAAAACGTGAATTGACGACGTTCCGGTCAGCCGTCGATGCATCCTGCGCCAGCAATGGCACCACCCCGCATGCGAACAGCAGCCCCCAGGCAATTCGCCCCGCCGTCAGTTGTTTCAGAACATTCACCGTTCTCCTCCTCGGCAAAACCCATGGTTCCCGCTCCTACACCGGCAAAGGCCAACGGAATGTCGACTCCAAATCAATCCGCCTACCTGTTGCCGACGACTCCCTCGCTGCCGTGATAATCTCCAGCACATGCAGGGCATGCTCGGGAGTGACGAGCAACTCCTTGCCCGTGGATAAGCACTCGGCCGCCAGGGCCGCGCCTTGTTGCCAGATATAACCTTCGGCGTCCGTCACATGCCGCTTCAACCCAGGCTCGTCATGTGTTGCCAAATCGACGCCCAAGGGCTCCCAATCATAACCCACCATTCCCATGAACCCCTTCGAACCCACCACGGAAATAGTATGCCTCTGTTCATCCTTCCCGCTGTGGCCATGGGGATTGAAATAGTTGAATCCGGATTGCACATGCGAGATCACCCCGCTGCCATGATCCATCAGCAACATCGCGTTATCCTCCTCCGTCACCCGGATCCTGCCCTTGTTGTCCACCGTTCGCTCCGGCGTGACGATACTGAGCATTGCCGTCACCCTCTTCACCGGCCCCAGCATCCCCGTCAGCGAAGTGATGTTGTAAACCGCCAGATCCGGCATGGATCCTCCGAGTTTTTCATAGAAGAAAGCCGACCAGCTGGGCCCCTCATGACCGTAGTCTGCATGCGCCGCTGCCACCCGACCCAGCTTCCCTGCAGCCAAGGTCCGGGCCATAAATGCAAACTGTGGACTCTGCACGGTGATCGGCGCACCCCATAACCGGACGCCTTTCCTCTTGGACAACTCCAACAGCTGCCGGCCTGCCTCCAACGAGTTCGCAATCGGCTTCTCACTCCAGACATGCTTTCCCGCTTCCAAGGCCCGACGGTTGATCCCCTCGTGGGCCTGCATGTCCGTCAGATCAATCAGGAACTCAAAGGCTTCCCCCGCCAACATCGCCTCAATGTCGGGATAAGTGTTAGCCACCTTGAACTTCTTCCCCTGAGCCTGCGCCCGCTCATACCGGATGTCACACAAGCTCACCACTTCCACATACGGACACTGTGTCAGCACGGGAAGGTAGGCGTTGGATACGCTGCCACATCCGATCACTCCGGTTCGAATTCGCTTCGGTGCCGTTGACGCACCCAATAGGAGCTCAGGCCCCGCCGCCAAAATCATGCCCGCGGCAGCAGCAGTCCGTCCAAATGCACGACGAGTCACGGGAGTAGAGAAATTATTCATAATCGCAGCATCGCAAGAATTCATGCGCACAGAACCAGAGCCGAAAATGAGCCGGTGTCCGCACATGAGATTCGCTTCAGTATGCCATTCGACAAGCCGCTGACAATCTACTTTGCTGGCGGCACTTGACTCCCCATCGCAACGATCTACGCTGCCATCTATGTCCACGGAAGCACAACGCAGGTGGTCCCTATCCATCTGGCTCCGTGTCCTACCACCAATCCCCAACCCCTCCCCATGCCCATGAAACGCAGACAATTTCTTTCATCCCTAACCACCGCAGGATTCGGTGCCACAATCCTGCCGAAGATGACCTTGTTCGGGGCCGACGCCCCCTCCAATAAACTCAACATCGCTCTGATTGGAACCTGGGGGCGAGGCGAAGCTCACTTCGGCGCCATCAGCCCCGAAAACGTGGTCGCTCTGTGCGATGTCAACGAGGAGCACCTCGCCTTCGGTGCTCAGCGTTTCCCCAAGGCAAAGCAATATGTCGACTGGAGGAAGTGCCTTGACCAAAAGGACATCAACGCCGTTGTCATTTGCACCGCCGATCACACCCACGCGTTCGTCGCCAACTGGGCCATGAACCGCGGCCACCACGTCTATTGTGAAAAGCCCCTCGCCAACAGCGTGGAAGAAGCCCGAATCGTCCGGGCCAACTACCTGAAACACAGAGCCAACATCGCCACCCAATGCGGCACCCAGCGCCACGAATACGAAAACTTCAATCGCGTTCGCGAACTCATACGCGATGGCGCCATCGGACAGGTTGAAGCCGTCTCCACGTGGGGCAACCGGCAACTCCCCAGGCCCGGCTATCTCCCCGCCGCGGGCGAACCACCCAAACACCTCCACTACGATCTTTGGATCGGGCCCTCCCCCTACCACCCTTACAACCCGGGCTACTTCGAAGGCGGCCCCGGCATGAACTGCCTCTCCTGGAATATGTATTGGGACTTCGGCAGCGGTCAGGTCGGCGATATGGGCAGCCATACGATGGATATCGCGTGGAACGCCATCGACGCCTCGCTCCCCGTCTCAGCCGAAGCCAAGGGCGACGCTTTCAATCCCGACGTCACTCCCGTGAAGCTTGAGATGCACATGGATCATCCTGCCAATGACTGGCGCCCCGCCGTGCGCGTCTCCTGGTACCAGGGAGGCGCCATGCCCACCTCCCCCTCGCGCATGCTCAACCTCAACAACATCGACCACGGCGCCCTGTTCGAAGGTACCCGCGGTTACCTGGTCTCGGACTTCACCTCGCGCGCCATTCTCCCCAACGGCAACCACCCCGACGTCACCTATTACCACCGCCGCTCGGAAGACCAACTCATCCCCAAAATGAACGGCTTCCAGCAGGAATGGATCAACGCCTGCAAAGGAAACCTCAAGACCTCCTGCGACTTCGAATACAGCGGCAATATGATCGAACAAATGCTGCTCGGCCTCGTCGCCTATCGCGTCGGCAGGAAGATCGCCTACGATCCCGCTGCAGGTCGCGTCACGGATAGCGCTGAAGCGAACAACCTGCTCAGCCGCACCTACCGCGACGGCTGGACCCTGAACGGCTAGCCACAGCAACAACCTATCCGGCAACGGTCTCCTCCCTCCTCCAAGGGAGGACGATCGGTTGCACTCGGCATGCCGACCCCCGACCCCCGACCTCTCCTGCCCCGCAGTCCTACCCCAGATGCCGTTTTAAACACTCCCGCATCCGCTTCCACATTTCGTCGGACAGCACATGCCCTGACCCATCCTCGATGTAGCTGCTGAACTGTCCCTCCGCGCCCGCATCCGCATACGCCTTGGCAATCGTCGCTATCCCTGCCCTCACCTCCTCAATCGGACTACCCTCATCCTCTGACCCGAAGTTCAGATGCAGGGCCCGTGGCGCGATCATTCCTGCGATATCCGGCGTGTCACCATGCCGGAACCAACCGGGAATAAAGTTCGGGAAACAGTGGAGGATGTGCGTCCGATGAATGGCGGCATAGGTTGGCAAACAGCAATTCCCCACCAGGCATTTCAAGCGCGGCTCCCACGGCCCGACCAGCCACGTATGCGTCGATCCCATCGAATGCCCGTAGCACCCCATGCGCTCGGGCAACACCTCAGGCCGTGCCGCCAGATAATCCACCGCACGGCGCATATCCAAAATGTTCTTCCACGCCATGCTCTTCCCTGCCACCACAGAGCGCAGAAATTCAAAGCGCTCAAAGTCGCCACCCTTCAAATGCGGGCTCTGCCGTTCTTCAAAGCACAGTGCATCCGGGCAGAGCACCACATACCCTTCCTTTGCCAGCGCCACGCCGGTGTGATGCATCGGGTTGCCGGCGAGCCCCGCTGGTTCGCTCTTGCCCAAGTGCCACTCGCCATTGTGTTGATGCCACACTGCCACCGCCGGCGCACGATGCGCCGCACCGATCCCGTCGGGAATCAACACATAAGCCCGCACCCGGTCTCCCGGCTCCACCTCGTAGGAAACCAGCTCCAGCCGATACCCCTCAGCCTGCTTCGTCTCATGCACCTCTGGACGCAAATCCCCTGCCTCCGGCCATGCACCCCCCAGACACTCCAGCAACTTCGCCTTCTTGTCGTCCTTGGACATGGTGCCAACCGTACCACCCTCAACCGCCAAGGGCACGACCAGACTCGAGGCCAATGACCCCTTCACAAACATCCGCCGTGATACTCCGCCACGGCCTTTTGCATCATTCGTCATAAAGCCATCCTTTCCTGTCCTCGCCAGCACATCCACCAACTCCTCACAGGTAGGGGCGCAGTCCTCTGCGCCCCACTCCACAGCCCTCTCACGATCTCACAAACCATCTCCACTGGGATCCGGGACATGTTCTAACCCGCTCGACCAACATCTCCTCAACGACCCCACGAATCACCCGGCCGAGTCCCCATGTTGACAATGTCAGCAGAACGAAGCCCCACAGCATCACCGACCGGTGCGGCAAAAGGGTACCCATCACAATCCGGCACCCAAGCACCACTACCACGATCTGCACAACCGCGAGCACCGCATAAAACCCTGCGTATCCAAGCGCGCTCAGTTTCACTGTACTCTCTCGTATCAAGCAGTTTACCTGTTCTGCGACGCCCGCTGCTGGTCAAACCAACTGTAGAGATCCGCCGATTGGTAGGCTGCCTGCCACGATGCATGACCAATATGTTCCAGCGTGGTAAATCGCACCCTGGTCCCGCCCGCCGCCTTGATGCCCTCCACCATCTCAATGGATGTCTGAACCGGCACAGTCTTGTCATCCACCCCATGCCACGCCCACACAGGCAATTTCACCAGGTTGGCCGCCTTGCTCGGGTCACCTCGTCCACATACCGGAGCCGCCGCCGCAAACATCTCAGGATGATCACAGGCCAGCCTCCAGGTGCCAAACCCGCCCATGCTCAACCCGGTCAGGTAAATCCGGTCCTTGTCGATGTTGTACGACTTCTGCACGTGCTCCAGCAGCTCCAGCAAACGCTTCTGCTGGTCGTCAGCCGACCAAAAGGACGACCGCGGGCACTGCGGCGAAACCACGAGGTATTTCATCTGCTCCCCAGCCGCCAACCGACGCGGCGGACCCCACTTGGCCACGACGCTCAACGGCCCGTCGCTCTCACCCCGTCCATGCAAAAATAACATCATCGGCACCGCTTCTCCGGTCGCCGAATAGTTCTGCGGCAAGTAGAGCAAATACGGGATCGCGCCCCCATCCGAAGTCGCCAGCGACTGCTCAACCTGCTTCCCGGGAGCAGGCTCGGCAGCGAACGTTGAAAAGGTCAGGGACAGGACAAAGCCCAACACAAGCCGCAGGGTGGATCTCATGGCCCCACTCCATAACAGGATTCCCCCGAAAGAAAAGCCGGAAGCCACCCTCCGCCCCCGCTCAGACTCATCCCGGCAAATCCTTGCCGGTCGACGTCACGGTCAATTTGCCGTGCTTCACCCCCTTGGCGGCAATCAACTCATCTGCGATCTGCCGCACCGCACTGGCCCGACCCCGCACCGCCAAAACCTCCATGCAGTTGTCGTGGTCCAGATGCACATGCAACGTCGCCACGATCAGGTTGTGATGATCATGCTGGATATCTGTCAGTGAAGCCTGCACATGCGGTTTGTGATGGTCGTAGACCAACGTAATGGTGCCGGCGATCTCCTGGTTATCCTTGCGCTGCCGATGCTCCACCAACTGCGCTCGCACCATGTCCGCGACCGCCAGCGACCGGTTGTCATACCCCTTCTCCCGCGTCATCCGGTCCAGCTGGTCAGCCAGCTCCACCGGCAGGGAAATACTAAACCGCGTCACGCCTTTCGCCGCATTGGATTTCACAGGAGCGGACGCTACCAAGCCTGTGCCCCGCCTTCAACGCTCCTCCACATGCATCCACAACCCCGCGAATCCCTCCAGCTGATACTCCACCCCTCCATGCTCCTTTGGCCCCAAGCCATCCGCGTAAGCTCCCACCACCCACCACCCACCATCAGGCAAGGATAAGACAAACTGCCCGTCATCGTCGGTCCGCACGGAAAACGTCACCAGCGGCTCAGGTGGCATCTCGCCGTCCACCGGGGGCTCATCGTTCAGGTGTTCAAAGTAAACCTCTGCATTGGACACCGGCTTGCCGCGGTTGAGCAGCCGACCGCTGAAGACCATACCCGGCCTCAACCCATACGGCCTCGTCAGCGGAACAATCTCCAATGGATGCCGCGCAACCCGGGTCCACCCACCCTGACGCTCATGATGCAGGCACACCTTCACCCACTCCTGATAAATGACCTTTGACGCAGCATCCACCTCCGGCTCGGAAGCCACCAGAAACCACCCATCGCCCCGCACCCGTTGCAACGTGGTGCGCCAAGCCACCGCATTCGTCTCCCCGCGAAAGGTCGTGTCCTCGAGCCGCCCGCCCAAATCCGTCACGCGCCCCTGCGGATCCATCCACTGAACCTCGGCCGGCCGCTTCGCCGGCACAAACTCCAGCTCATACGGATGCCCCATCGCAAAGGTCACGGAAACATCCCCCGCCCCCCCGTCCAAACCGCCGTCGTGAATCAGGATCGGAAAATGAGCCTGAACGGGCATCGCCGCCAGCAACCAGCCCAGGACGGCGGCCAGCAGCAGGCCACGACTCAATACAACTCTATTTGTGATGATGGATGTGTTCATGGTGATGGTCATGGGAATGATCGTGGACATGTAGAGAAAAGGGATCTTGGGTGACTGCCCACTCTCGCTCGGCCTGCGAAATCGACCCGGGCACCTCCAAACCGTGCTCCAGCATCAATGCCTCGTTCGCCAGCACGCTGCGCACGGGACCATCCGCACAGACCCGCCCCTCATCCAGCAGAACCACCCGGTCGCATGTCTCCAATACAAAATCCAGGTTGTGACTCGAGACCAGCCGCGTCACCGGAATCCCGTTCAAAATGGCCTGCAGCTCCCGCCGACCGCGCGGATCCAAATCACTTGTCGGCTCATCCATCAAAACCACCTGCGGCTCCATCGCCACGACCCCAGCAATCGCCACACGCCGTTTCTCTCCCGCCGACAAATGAAACGGTATGCGCCCATAGAAACTCTCATCCATCCCTACCTGTTCCAAGGCCCCCCGCACCCGTCTCTCCACTTCCTCGCGTCCCAACCCCAGGTTCAACGGCCCAAAGGCCACGTCATCATGCACCGTGGCGTTAATGATCTGGTCGTCCGCCGCCTGAAACACCACCCCCAGCTTGCGATGCACCGTCCGCCGTCCCTCGCGCGCTCCCAAATCGCAACCGGCCACCGCAACCTCGCCCTCAAATCCATCCAGCAGACCCGCCAGCACCAGCAGCAGCGTGGTTTTCCCCGCCCCGTTCGGACCAATCAATCCGACTCGCTCCCCATGCCCGATATGCAGCGACACATCCCTCAGCACTCTCCCCCCACCAGGATAGGCGAATCGCAAATGCTCTACTTCAACCAAACAACTCATGTGTTCCTACTCTTGTGCCTTCATCCAAACTGCCCGCGCGCCAGCCACAACAACACCGCTGCCACCCCCAGACAAACCAACGCCTTCACCACATCCGCCACCCCGGCTTCAAACCGCTGCATCGTCTGGAGCCTCCCCTGAAACCCACGACAAATCATCGCCTGCTGAATCCGCTCGGTCCGCTCCACACTCCGCACCAGGGTCACACCCACAGCATTGGCCAAAGGCCGATACGACTGCACCGCACTGCGTGCCCCGAAACCCCGCGTCAGCAGGGCCCAACGCATCCGCGTCAGCTCCGCTGCCAAGGTAAACAAATACCGGTAGGTGAGCAGCGCGATCTCCACCAGCACCCTCGGCACCCGTAAAGACTGCAGCGCCCGCAACAGCACCACCATCGGGGTGGAATACACCACCGCCAACCCCAGGACCAACACCGCCAAAGCCCGACAATAGAACAGCCCTGCCCACCTCACCCCCTCTGCACTGAAACTCAACCACCCCCAGCTCAACCGCTCACCCCCAAAGGAAAAAGGCAGGATCAACAGGCACGGCAACAGGATAATCTGCGCCACCGCCAAACGCCTCCAGATCAGCTTCACCGGCAGTCGCGCCACCCCCAACAGCACAAGCGAAAACAACAAGGCCATCCCCGCGGCAAGCACACTGTCCAAAGCCGCCGACACAAACGCCAACACCCCCAAGGCCACCAGCTTCCAGCGCGCATCCCAGTCATGCATCGGCGACCGCCCCCTCGCATAAAGCTCGGCCTCCGCCTTCACCGCATCCTCCCCTGCAAACTACGTCGCCCCCGACTCCAATGTGTCCATCCCCCGGCCAACAGGAAAATCAAAGTCACCCCCAAAGCGGCCCGCCAGCCCAACCCCGGCCCGGATTCGGTGCTACCCCTCATCGCAGCCACTTCCCCGGCATCCCCTCCATTCACTTCCGTCCCTGCCTGTCCCCTTCCCAACTCCTCCCCGCCGGCGAACACTTCGGCCGCCACACGAATACTCACGCTCCGCCGATGCCCCAATCCCGCATCCACCACAATGGAATAATCACCCGCCTGCTGGAGCCGACATGTCCAGGAGCCCGACTCATCCGCCCGCCCCATCCCCACCAACTCACCCCCGCCTGTTCTTAACTCCATGTCTGCCCCGCTCGCCGGCTCCCCCTCCGCCCCGGCCCGCACGACCAACTCGCCCCCGCGAACCTCCCAATCCACGCTTAACCGATGCCCCCAGACCGGCCCCGCAATCACGACCATCAGCACCATCCACAGCAAGCGCTCCCACCTCACGTTGCACCCCCTTCCAATAAAGCCGGCTTCACCCGACCCAAAAACTCCACCACGAAACCGGTGACGATTCCCTCCACCAACATCACCGGCACATGCGCCAACAACGCATACTGCGCCACCACCACAAACCCCTCACCCATCCACCACAATATCCCCGTCAACATCACCCCTGATACCAACACCCCAACCGCAGCCGCCACCATTCCCGAAACAAACAACCCCGGCCTGCGCCCCCTCGCCAACCCGCCATAAACCCAACCAGCCAATCCCGACGCCAACCCGAACAGGGTCGCGTTCACCCCCAAAGTCGTCAGCCCTCCATGCCCCAGCAATGCCGCCTGCAAACCCAGCCCCACCGGAATCGCCAGCAACGCCCGTCTACCCAACACCACCCCCAGCAAACCGTTGAACAACAAGTGCACGCTCGTCGGCGGAACCCGGAAATGAACCAGCGAAGCACAGAAGAATGCCGCGGTAAAAACTGCGATACGGGGGACCTCCTCCTCCCTGATATTCCTTGCCCCCCACCAACCCAAAGCACCCGCCGATACAAGCCCCGCCACCAACACCGGTGCAGGAAGAATGCCGTCAGACAAATGCATGAAGTCGATCTATCAGTGTTACCTTTCTAAGACAACGTAATATCGAGCAGGCACCACCACGCCCCATTAAAACCTTGCCGTCACCGAACACCGCAACTGAATCGGCTCCACCGGATGAAAATGCACCTGCTCCACCACCATATCGCCCGGCCGCACCCTGGACTCATAGGCATAATCAATATCGTGATCCCGGCGGTCCAGCAGGTTGAACACCTCTGCCGATAACGTCCATATGCGATTCAATCGATACCCCAACTGCGCCCCAACCAGGATGGTCTCCCCCGAACGAAATGAGTTGTCCTCAGTCAGCGGACGCGGACCAAAGTACCTCAGCCTAATGCCTCCAAAAAAGCCCGAACCGGCAGCATAGGTCAAACCAGCCGCCACCACCCCCTCAATCGCCCCAGGAATGTAGTTGCCGGCAGGATCACTATCGCGAAACCCCGCATGTGAAAATGAGAAGTCAGCGTCCAAGATAAGGGACTTCGACAGGTAATAGTAATTCGCCCACTCCACCCCATACCGGCGGCTTGGACGCCCGGCCTCTGTGGTCCCTGCATCTCCCACAAAAACCAGCTCAGAGTCCACATCCAACCACCACAGCGATACCGTACTCTGCAGGCCCTCCACCGCAAGACTACGCACCCCCACCTCTGCGCCATAGGTCCGCACCAATGGATCCGCCTGCCCCACTGGATCACGCGTCACCGGATCCACCCGGGCCGTCACCCCCCGCCCGTCATTGCTGTGGAATCCCAGCCCTCCCTGAAGATAAAACTCCGTCTCCTTCCAAGGTCCAAACACCAAGGTCAGCTTCGGACTGGCAATCGCATCGGTTCGATCTCCGGAGTTCTTCGCCACGTTGCTGTCCACGTCATACGAATACAAATCCCCCCGAACCCCAGCCACACTCCGAAGCCATTCTCCCCACCTTGTTTTGTGCTCATAATAGGCCCCAACACCGCTCTGGATGATATCATCCTCACGTGTAGTCGCTGGCAGCAAACTTCCATCCTCCGCGTTGAGCTTCTCCACCCGCATCCGATCCTCCGTCTGATACAACCCATTGCGAATCGCATCCAAACGCGATTGCACCCCAAAGGTGTGCTCCACCTCCATCCCCGCCCACTCCCCCACCACACTCTGGCTCGCATCCAGACCTCCTACCCACCTCTTGTCCAACTGCTCAAACTGATCCCCCCGATCGATATCGGTGAGGAAGTAGGTAAAGTCAGAAAAGAGGTCCATGTCATAATAAAACCCATACGCACTCATCCTGGTCTTGGTATCACCCCCGTCCCGACTCCAGTCCGCCTGCAGACTGTAGCGCTGTGATTCCCCTCCAGTGGTATCATTTAAGGATCCAAAGATGGGAACCAACCCGCCCTCTACTGCACTGGCCGCCACTTGGTCGCTCGAATCCCAGCGCCCATGATACCCCCTCGCCGTCAAACTCCATTCCCGCTCGCCATCCCCTCCGCTGTAACTCAACTGTCCGTTGAACTTCTGGAAATCCTCCTCCCGCTCCCAGGGACCATCGTAGTGCAGAGCTTCCACCCCGAAGAGAACATCTCCCGAACCTACGCGGACTGAATCGGCAAAAACACCCCGGGCAAACCCGAACATGCCTCCCTCCATAACCGCCAACGCCTCAGGCATTACCCTGAAGGTCTGCAGATGCGCCGCCCCCGCAGAGCTAAAATCACCGTTCTGCACATAATAAACACCCTTCTGGTAGTTGTTCCGCTGAACCAGCTCAGGAATAACGACGTTCATGTCGGTGTAACCCTGACCATGACCGTGCGTCGGCAGGTTCAACGGCATACCGTCCAACGTGGTGTAAAAGTCCGTACCATGATCCAAATTAAAGCCCCGGAGAAAATACTGATTCGCCTTACCCCCGCCCGCATGTTGCGTGACGATCAACCCCGGCACGGTCTCCAGCACCTCGCCAGCGCGAGCGATGGGCCTCAAATCTAACTGCTCTGCACCCACAGTGCCCTGCGTTGCAGATTCGGCCACACCAATCAAACTGTCGCCACGCCCATCAACCACCATGCGAGGAAGCCGCACCACTCCTCCCTCCTCCTCCGCCACCAGAACATTCGCGGACGCACCTCCAAAACGCCCCGACTCCACCTCCTCCCCCCCCAGTCCTCCTACTGAGAAAACAAGAGCCGTCAATCCGATGATAGCCGATCGAATAATAATCCTCATTGTTGTGTGTCCGATAAGGTCCTCAACCCGTGCCAAGGACACAGGCTCGGTAAAGCTCGAAGGAGATTTAAACGGACAGATCAAGGTCAGGCAAGAACATTAGTGTTACACGGAGAGCACTTCGTAACACTGCAGTCCTATTCCTGTGCTCAGCACACACCCTGTCTCCAAGTCAACGGCCTCACTCTCCCCCAGTCATTCCCCCTCCCCTTCCCCTGCCGCCACGGAATACCGCCACTCCCCGTTCACCTCCACAAAGCTCAACACCGCCTCCCCCCGTGTCCGCGTCGTCCCATCATCCGATTCCGAGACCGCCACGGTAAAGGTCACCACACCCTCCGGGAACTGCTTCTTATGATCCAGCACCAGCTCCGGCAACCCCGCCGCCTCGTCCCGCAACATCTGGGCAATCTCCTCCGCGCTCTTGCTGGCAAATTCCTTGGCCAACAATCCCTGCGTCTCCGGTGTCGACAACGCCAGCAAGGTCTGCCAATCCCCCTGGCTCATGGCCCAGACCGCCGACTGCAAGGCCGCCTCCGCCGTGGCCGACCCTGCATAGACCCACTGCTCGCGCGGGATACGACCCGACCCCACCCACGGCTCGGTCCGCCGAGCCTCCGGCTTCGCCGCAGGACTCGCCTGCTGCACCTGCGCGGCCTGCTGTTGCTGGCGCAGCACTCCGACCTCACCCCGCAACCGCATCAACTCGCTCTTTTCCAAGTGCCCCGCCCCCTGGCTCAACCGCACTTCCGCCAGACGATTCGATAAGCTCCGGTTCGCCGCCTCCAACTGCTCCATCGCCGCCACCTGCGCCCGTAAAGACTGATTCTCCGCCGCAAGACGATTCCTTTCCGCACGATGCAGCGTCCACTGAAACACAGCCACCCCAGCCACCAGTAACACCACCAAACCAAACTTCGCTTTATTCATATTCACCACACCCTTTCACCCCTCTCCCTACCAGCCCACCGCCATCCCATGCAACTCTCTCCCCTCTCCCGAGGAATCACCTGCGCCAGCACCGAGATCCATCGGGGTCGAAATCGAAATCGGTATCGACATCGAAATGCAGGCGGGGGAACGGGATCCGGCAAGTGCAGGGCCAATGGCTAACATTCATGTGTGGACCATTCACGCGGTTAAACCTCCCTTACGTGAATGGGGGTAGTGTATACCAGGCTTGAGGGGGGGCACTCAGATTCACGCCGCGACTCCACTCCTTAGGAACCTCGCCCCCCCGCTTTTCATCGTAGACCTTCCCACCACAAATCGGACCTGCTGCCTTTAAAAGAACTTTGGCAGACAATCGGGACACAAGCCGTGTGGTAGCTTCGCTCCGAGCTCATGCTGGATATAGAGCTCAACCGGTTCCCATTGACCTGCACTATCCCTGATTTGTTTGCAGGACGAACAGACCGGCACCAGTTGCCCAGACTCAGATATCGACAGCGAACCCGATCCGTTGCCCATCTCCGTGTAGGTGCACAACAGGCCCAAGAGTTCACCTTTCGAGTCGTGGAGAACCTGTCTGGAAGTCTGGAACCGACGACTAACGGACTTCAGCCGAAGCTGCTCCTCCCGGGCATGAACACCGGGCTCACACATGGCCTCCTGATCCAACCGCGCGGACTCAACTGCGTCCTCTGCCCCAAACACCACCTCGTCGGTAGCCCCGACCAGCTCTTGTTCATCCAGGTCAAACAGGCGGCAAAATGCCGGGTTCACATACAAAAACACACCCCGGCAACTCTTCAACACCACCGGTGTCGGCATGGACTGAAGCACAAGCCAGGCGAGCTGCATCGCGTCATCAACACCACCAGTCCGATCCACCGAAGCCGAACTCAAACCCCGCTCCCGCGTCCCCTTGTAATTCCTCTCATGCTCGTATCACCTTTCTGTTCTAAGGTGCTACGCGCTTTCCGGGCGAATCCTGCAAGAAATCTGCCCCCACTCCCCCCTCATTGTCGTCGGACCACGACATCTCCCTCTCTCTCAACGAGATAGCAATTTTTCGGATACAAAAAAGGGCGTATGGAGCGCTTTTTGGCCGCCTTTTCGGCTCCATAGCCAAACAGGCTGTGAACAGCTGACCGCTCCGTTTCTGGCGCCCAGCGTCAGGCCCGGGTCTGTTTCCGGAGGGGGGACGGCTACAGATGTCGCGTAGCCCGTTCCTGCATCCAGCGGATATCGGGGTTGTTTGGGTGCGGACGGTTATACGGCGTCGATTGTCCCTTCACGAAAGGAGCTGTGGTTCGCGGATCGAGCCATTTCTTGACCTCTGCGTGTCCGTCGGCGAAGGAGAAACCACCTGCTCCGTTATGGTAGCTCGCAGGGATATCGATGATGTAATACTCCTGCGGCGAATCCGGGTAACCGGCCATATCCACCACGAACATCCCGTCATTGATGCTGTCCTCCCGTTCGTCGAGGAAGACGAAGGTCTGTGACGGACCTGGGTCGATAAAGTCGGATTCCTTGCGATAGATGCGCCACGGGCCACTGGGTTCCGACCAGCCCATCGGCAGGTCCTCACCGCGGCCGCCCACCCAGTTGAGCATCGACATACTGCGCACGCGCGGGACCCGTTTCCCATTCGCTAGCACGGTGCTCTTGTCCCCTGGGCATTTGAAGATCTGGAGGTTATTCCCGATGTAGGGGAACAGGATGCTCTTCTCGAGGTTCACAGACGGATCCCAGTTCTCGCTGTTGCCGTCGGTGAAATCGAGCCAGCCTCCCACCCACTCGTAGGGGCCATGCTTCACAAACGGCAATTCCTTCGAATCGTCCGAATACATCCTCCAGCCCAGCAGCAGCTGGCGGTGATGGTTCATGCACATGATCCCCTGCGCCTTGGCTTTGGCCTTTCCCAAGGCCGGGAGAAGCATGCCCGCAAGGATAGCGATAATGGCGATCACCACCAGGAGCTCGATGAGCGTGAACGCATTGATTCGAGCGAGACGATTCGGGCAACTGGGACCAGACTTCATGGCGGTGGAGTTTGTATGCGTGGACTCGCGATATGAAAAGTCACGTTTAGGTGACCTGACCCGATTGGCTGTCGTTACCTGTGCCTCGACCTATTCCTACGAGAGCTCCGTGTCCATGACATTTTTGTCATGTTGAGAAGCGCACTTGCACTCTGGATGAGGGAGGACGCAGGCTGCGGGGCGAGATGTATACGAATGCTGGGGGAGGCCACCTTTAATGCGCTGGAACCGTGATGCCGGCATTGGTTTGGCGGCCTGCCTGCTGTTCGTGATTTTGATCGTGGGCTTCGAGCTGCCGTGGGTTTGGCAAGTGGGCCATCCCATGCTTCATGTCCATGCCCTGTTCAATGATGTGCTTGGTTTGAGACCCGACGCGCCCGTCACCTTGGGAGGCGTCCGTGTAGGTTACGTCGAGAAGCTCGACTTGCGCACTGACCTGGCAAAAGTCGATGTTACCCTGGCGCTAGAAGAACCGCTCGCGGTGAAGACCGACAGCAAGGCGAAGATCGGTTTTGACGGCCAGCTCCAGCCGGATCATCTGGAGTTATCGTCCGGCAGCACCTCCTCCCCGGTGGTTGAACCTGGAACGTATTTATCCACACAGGAACAGGTGGACCCTCAGGGACTGCTGGCAGCACTGGACCGCGCTCTTGCCGGGATTGGGGCTCTCGGAAGCGGATTAAGTCCGGACAAGGTCCACGCCCTGATCGGCCCACTCGGTGATTTCTTCCGGACTAACCAGGCGAATCTCGGCGCCAATCTTCTGGCTGCCCGACTGATTACCGCGGCCATGGCGGAAGGCCGCGGTAGTGTGGGTCGTTTATTGACGGATGACGCCTTGCTTCACGACCTTGCCGTCACGCTGATGCGGAGGATGCAACTCGCCTCCGATCAGTTACGCGGACTGTCCGGAGACGCGCGTGAGACAATGGCGGGCCCGCGTCTGGATCGCGGTACTATTGGAGCGGCGCTCTACGACCGGGGCGAACTGTATACCCAGACCGTGGAGACCCTTCGCCTGCTGGATCAGATCCTGGCAAAGCTCAACTCCGGACAGGGCACGGCCGGCAAACTGCTCAACGACGACACCGTCTACCTGCAGGTCCGGCGCACACTCCCTAAGATGGAGAAGGCAGTCGAAAGCGTGGAGGATCAGGGTCCCATGTCGGCATTGGGAATTGCGGCCGGAAAGCTCAAGTCAGCCACGGCCCAGCCCTGAACCGCATGCTTCCTCATCCCTTCTCCCCAGCGGCTCCCGACTCCCCAAGTCACCTGTCCGGCTTGTTCGCCGTCAGGGCGTTCAGCCCCGCCGTCACTTGCCGTATTGCTTGCTCAGCCAGCACCTCGACTTCCTGGTCATCGAAGGCGATCCCGGGATAGAGCAACGCGTAAAAATGACTTCCCCGCATGGGAGCCACACACAGCGCGAAGATGCTCATCACCTGTGCCCGAATCACCGCAGGAGGTGTCCTTGCCGGCACGATCGCTTCAACCAGGCTCGTGCAGGCATCGAACTCCGGCCGGATCACAGTCTCCGCCACCTTCGGAAATAACTTCGGCCCCAAACTCGCCAGGTCAAAACTCAACTGCCGCAACGGCGAATCGGAACTGTATCGCTTGAAGAACCACCGGATAAAGGCCACCAACTGTTCCCCGGGAGCATCGGGAGCGTCCTGCAGGGTCGGCATGCACCGGATGGATTCCTCAAGATATCCCGCAACACATTCAGCGTACAAATCCGCCTTGCTCCCGTAGTGGTAGTTGACCGCCGCAATATTGGCACCCGCCTCCTCGGCGATCATGTGCACGGTCGTCGCTTCGAAACCGTGCTGCGAAAACACGGCCTGCGCTGCCACCAACAACCTCTCTCGTGTGTCAGATTTCACGTAAGACGATCCAAAGCTACCAAGCTGGATTCTGTATTTCAAATGCCATTTGAAATATTATTTGACTCCAACAGCTATTGCCCGGATTCTCTGGCGCGTTACAACCAAGAACAGGCCGACGTGCAATGCGAGCGAAACGCCCAGCCCAACACCGGACAGCCCAACCCGTCATGAGCAAGAAGTTATCCTCCGCTCCATGCTGGCAGGCCATCGCGCTCTCGTTCCTGGTGGGGTGCGCCACCTCCCCGAAGAATGAAAGCGAACGCCTTCCCCTCGACCTGCCATCCTCATTTGACGTCTCAGCCGCTACCCAGCCTTTCGCGGGTGAAGCGTGCTGGCAGGATTTTGATGACCCCCGGATTACAGACCTCGTCCGTGAGGCTCTCCTCCAGAACTTTGACCTGCAAGCCGCGGCGGCCCGCATGGAGGCCGTCGGCGCAGGACAACGCATGACCGGCGCCGCGCAGTATCCTTCGCTCGGACTCAACGCAGGTGCCGGAGAACGCAACAACATGGTGGAACTGCCCGGCGGCATCCTCCAGCGAAACACCCTCGAAGACTACTCCATCGGCCTGAGTCTGGCATGGGAGATCGATCTCTGGGGCAAAGTGCGCAACCGCACCCAGGCCGCGATCGCCGACTTCGAAGCGGAACAGGCCAACTATCAGGCCCTCCGATTCTCCCTCGCCGCCAACACGATTAAGTCCTGGTTTGCCGCTGTGGAAGCAGAGCTCCAACTCGAACTCGCCCGGGAAACCGTGCGCGTCTTCGAACACAACCTCCTCGTTGTAGAAAGCAGTTTCCAACGCGGCATCCCCGACCGTGCCCTCGACGTCCGCCTCACCCGCGCCAACCTGGAGGGCGCCCGGGGCACCCTCGCCCTGCGCCAGCGCCTCCGGGACACCTCAGGCCGCTCCCTCGAGACCCTCCTCGGCCGTTACCCCGCAGACAGCATCCTCGTCACCACCAACCTTCCGCAACTGATCCATGAAGTGCCTCCCGGCCTCCCCGCCGAGCTGCTGGAGCGCCGTCCCGATCTCGTCGCCGCCGAACGCCGCCTGGCCGGAACACTGGAAAGAGCCAAGGTCGCCCGAAAAGACTTGCTGCCCACCATCAGCCTCACCTCCAGCCTCGGCCAACGCAGCACGGAATTGCGCGACCTGATGGATTTCGAACAACTCCTGTGGAGCGTTGCCGGAAACCTCACCCAGCCCGTTTTTCAGGCGGGACGCATCGTTGCCGGCATCGACCTCGCCGACGCCAACACACGTCAGGCGCTCGCCACGTATGCTCAAGCTGTGCTGGAGGCCTTCCGCGAAGTCGAAGGCTTTTTGGCGGCCGAGGGTTACTTGAAGAACCAACAGGACGCCCTCGAAAAGGCTGCAACCGAATCGATCGCTGCCGACCAGCTCGCCTGGCAACAATACCAGCGCGGCCTCGTCGACATCATCACGGTCCTTGAATCCCAACGCCGATCCTTCAACGCCCAGAGCTCCCTCCTCAGCGTGACCTTCGAACGACTCGCCAACCGCGTGAATCTCTACCTCGCCCTCGGAGGCGACTTCGGAACCACCCTACCCCTGGAAGCCCGGAACAATACGGAAAACCCATGAAACTCCTGATACGTATCCTCGTCCCCCTGGGGATCCTCGCGCTGACCATCCTGACCGTCACCTGGATGATGTCGAACCAGCCGACACCACAGATGCGCGTTCCTCCAACACCTCAGGTCGCAGTCGACGCCACAACACTCCAGCCCACCTCGTTCCAGGTCCTGATCCCCTCCCAGGGCGTCGTCAAACCCCGAACGAAATCCACTCTCAAAACCGAGGTCGGAGGCCGCGTCATGACCATCGCCCCGAACTTCCGTGAAGGCGGTTTCTTCGAGGAAGGGGACGCGCTCCTGCACATCGACCCTCGCGATTACCAAACCGCCGTCACGGTCGCCGCCGCCAATCTCGCCCAACGGGAGGCGGCCCTCGAACTGGAGAAAGCCCAGCACGACCAGGCCCTCGAAAACTGGAAGCTCCTCGGCGATGGATCCGAACCCAGTGCACTGACGCTCCGCGAACCGCAGCTCGCCGAGGCCGTCGCTAATGTCGAGTCCGCCCGGGCCCGACTGGAAGAAGCCCAGCGCAATCTGACCAAAACCACAATTGCCGCCCCCTACGCCGGCCGGGTCCAAACCAACATGGTGGATGTCGGCCAGTTCGTCTCCCCCGGCAACTCCCTCGCAGATATCTTCGCCGTCGATTACGCCGAAATCCGCCTGTCCCTCCAAAACGAATTCCTCGACTTCATCCAGCTTCCCGAAGGCTACCGCGGCAAGGCCGATGACCGGGTTGAATCCCGGCCTCGCGTCCGCATCAAGGGCAATTACGGCAGCCGCGAAGTCACTTGGGAAGGCGTGGTCGTGCGGGCCGATGGCACCTACGATGCCCGCTCGCGCATGCAATGGGTCGTGGCCCAGATCGAGGATCCCTACGGCCAAAGCAACCCGGACACGCCACCCCTCAAGGTAGGACAATACGTAACCGCGGAACTCTACGGCGACCTGTTGGAGAATGTCTTCGTCATTCCGCGTTCGGCCGTCCGCGACGGCAATGAAGTGCTGGTGGTCGACACCGAGAACAAACTGCGCCGCCGCCTCGTCTCGATCATCTGGCGTCAGGACGAACAATGCGTCGTGAGCGAAGGGCTCCAGGCCGGCGACATCCTCTGCACCACCCCCATGACCTTCGCCGCCGACGGCACTCAAGTCCTCCCCACCATTGATGGCGTGGCTCCCACCCCACCCCCAGGCACCGGCAGCCCGGGTAAACCACCCGGCGGCAAACCCGCCCCCGGCAAGGTAGCCTCCAAAACCGGCCAGCCCACCTCGCCCCAAGCCAGCACCGCTCACACCCAACCCGCACACTAACATGCACGGACTCATCGCCTGGTTCGCCCGCAACGGCGTCGCCGCCAACCTGCTCATGGTGTCGATCGTCGTGGCCGGTGTCTTCGCCCTCAGCACGAATATCCCCACCGAGGTCTTCCCCGAGTTCGAACTTGATCGCGTTACAGTCTCCGTCCCCTACCGCGGCTCCACCCCCGCGGAAGTCGAGGAATCGGTCGTCATCCGCATCGAGGAAGCCATCCAGGATCTCCAAGGCATCAAGCATATCAATTCCACCGCCTCGGAAGGCTCCGGCACCGTGGTCATCGAAGTGGAAAAAGGTCACGATTCCCGCGAAGTCCTGGACGATATCAAGAACCGCGTCGACGCCATCAACACGTTCCCGGTCGAAACGGAAAAGCCCGTCATCTCGCTCGCCCGCCCCCGCGGTGAAGTCATCACGGTCATCCTCGCCGCCAACATGAACGAGGGCGACCTGCGCAAGCTGGGCGAACACATCCGCGACGAAATCGTCAACCTGCCCGATGTCACCCAGGTCTCGCTCGGCGGCGTCCGCCCCTATGAGGTCGCCATCGAAGTCTCAGAACAAACCCTCCAGCAATATGGACTCACCCTGGATGAAGTCGCCCGCGCCATCCGTAACACCTCCATCGACCTTCCAGCCGGCGCCATCAAAACCCGAGGCGGCGAAGTGCTGCTCCGCACCAAAGGCCAGGCCTATGTCCAAAAGGACTTCGAGGACATCGTCCTCATCACCCGCCCCGACGGAACCCGCCTCACGGTCGGCGATATCGCCACGGTCACCGATGGCTTCGAGGAAACCCCCCTCTTCGCCCAGTGGAACGGCAAACCCTGCGTCACGATCTCCGTCGCCCGCGTCGGTGAACAAAACGCCATCCACCTCGCGCGCGTCGTCAAAGCCTACCTCAAGGACCGCCAATCCTCCCTGCCCCCGGGCGTGGAACTCCATTACTGGAACGACCGGTCCCGCATCGTCCTCAGTCGACTCAACACGCTCACCAGCAGCGCGCTACAGGGAGGCATCCTCGTCCTGCTCGTCCTCACGCTATTCCTCCGACCCACCGTCGCTTTCTGGGTCTGCGCCGGCATCCCCGTCGCCTTCATGGGCGCGATCGCCCTCATGCCCTACCTCGGCGTCACCATCAATGTCATCAGCCTCTTCGGATTCATCCTCGTGCTCGGTATCGTCGTCGATGACGCCATCGTCACCGGCGAAAACATCTTCACCCACATGCAGCGCGGCGAAGGCGGACTCAAAGCCGCCATCGAGGGCACCCAGGAAGTCTCCGTCCCAGTGGTCTTCGGTGTCCTCACCACCGTGGCCGCCTTCGTCCCAATCATGATGATCGAAGGGTTCATGGGAAAAATCTTCGGCCAGATCCCCATGATCGTCATCCCGGTCCTCCTCTTCTCCCTCATCGAGTCGAAGTTGATCCTCCCCGCACACTTGCGCCATCTCCACGTCAACCGCCGCAAAGGCAACACACTCAGCCGACTTGAAAAACTCCAGCGCCTCTTTGCCGACGGACTGGAAAAGTTCGCCTCAGGCATCTACCGGCCCGTTTTGGAAAAAGCCCTGCGCCACCGCTACGCCACTCTCACGCTGTTCATCTTCGCCGCCGCCTTCCTCTTCACACTCCTCGCCAGCCATCGCATCATGTTCGTGTTCTTCCCCCGCGTCGAAGGGGAACAGGCCACCGCCACGCTCACCATGCCCCTCGGAACACCGGAAGCCATCACCGCCAAACACATCGAACGCATTGAACAGGCCGCCGAAAAGCTCCGCAGCGACCTCATTGATCCCGTAACCCAAGTCCCCCTCATCCAAAATATCGTCTCGGTCACCGGTGGCCAGGGCATCACCGGCGGCGGCCCCGGCGGCCGCGGCCGCGCCGGACTTTCCCACCTCGGCGAAGTCTCCATCCAACTCGCCGACCCCGAAGACCGCAGCGGCGCCGTCAGCAATATGGAAATCGTCCAGCGCTGGCGCGGTATCATCGGTAACATCCCCGGCGCCGAAGACCTCAATTTCCGCGCGGAAATCGGACGCGGCGGATCACCCATCGACCTCCAACTCACCGGCCCCAGCTTCGATGACCTCTCAGCTGCGGCAGAAGAAATCAAAGCTCTCCTCGGCAATTATCCCGCCATATTCGATATCGCCGACACCTACCAGAACGGAAAACCCGAGATCAAACTGCGTATCAAACCCGAGGCGGAAACTCTGGGCCTGAACATGTCCGCCCTTGCCAACCAGGCCCGCCAGGCCTTCTTCGGCGCCGAAGCCCAGCGCATCCAGCGCGGACGCGAAGACGTGCGAGTCATGGTCCGATACCCCCGCGACGAACGATCGTCCCTCGCCAGCCTCGAAACCATGCGCATCCGAACCCCCGACGGCCAGGAGGTCCCCTTCACCACAGTCGCCCAGATGGAACTCGGCCGCAGCTTCTCCACCATCAATCGCATCGACCGTAACCGCACCGTCAATGTCACCGCCGATGCCGACAAGGAAACGGCCAACCTCGAAACCATCAAACAAGACCTCGCCCGCGAAGTCCCCAAGATCATCAGCCGCTATCAGGGCATGAACTTCACCTTCGAAGGGGAAGCCCGCGACCAGGCCGAGTCCTTTCACTCGGTCTTCCTCGGCGCCCTCGCCGTCCTCTTCGTCATCTACTCCCTGCTCGCCATCCCCTTCCGCTCCTACCTCCAGCCCCTCATCGTCATGTCCGTCATCCCCTTCGGCCTCGCCTGCGCCATCCTCGGCCACATCATCATGGGCCTCCACATCAGCATGATGAGTATCTTCGGCATGCTCGCCCTCGCCGGCGTGATCGTGAACGATAGCCTCGTGCTGGTAGACCACATCAACCAGCGCCGCCGCGCCGGCGAATCCATCTTCAACTGCGTCCGCACCGCCGGCCAACGCCGCTTCCGCGCCATCATGCTCACCTCCCTCACCACCTTCTGCGGCCTGCTCCCCATCATGTTCGAAAAAAGCACCCAGGCCCAATTCCTCATTCCCATGGCCGTCTCCCTCGGCTGGGGCGTCATGCTCGGAACCTTCGTCACCCTCCTCCTCGTCCCCATCAATTACCTCATCCTCGAAGACCTCCGCCGCTTCGCCCAAAACTACTGGCACTGGCAAATCGGCACCCCAACCCCCCCTTCGTCCTCGGACCACGACAACCTCCTCCCCTCCAAGGACTTGGACGGATTTAAGGCCTGAAAAAGGGCTTATGGAGCGCTTTTTGCCCCCATTTTGGGCTCCATAGCTCGAATCCGTGTTCCGGCCGACTTGGCTCCAACGCCGAGGCCTGAGTCAGCAAATCGAGCTGATTTGATGCGCAGGGGCCCATCCCTCAGGCTCGGAACAACGCCGTAAACCGGATGCGAACGGGTATTGGCGGATTGGAGTTAGTTCCTGTTCGGCACACCTGTCGATGTCCGGACAAACTCAGCACTTTCCCGCTGCGCCCTGGTTTCGACACCCGGCTTCCCCAGAAAGCCCAAGTCCTCAAACCAGTCGATGAAACGATCTTGCCACTTACCAAAGGGTATCCCGTTCTGGTAAGCCAAACCGGCACTCATCCGGGTGCCATCGGACAGAGGCTGTCCTGGATGACTTCCGCGACCGTAGATGTGCATTTCCACGTTGGGGATTCGAGCCTGCAACATGGCGGAGAAGTATTCATTGGCCCAGATGGCGTGCACACGGTCTCCCGCACCGGGACAAGCGATGAAAGCTGGCGGCGTGCCGGGAGGTATCGACGGGCTGGCACCGCGTGCAAATGGCGAAGGCCCGGGATAAATGATGCCTACGAAATCGGGTCGCGAAGAAACGCCCGCGAGCGGATCCGCAGGATCGCTATGTTCATGGTCGAATTCCTCGAACAGGATCGCGGCGGGTGAGGACAGTTCCGCCCCGGCCGAGAAGCCCATGATCCCGATCTTATCGGGATCGATCCTCCAGGCAGCCGCGTTTGCGCGCACCAGCCGGATCGCCTGTAGTGCGTCGTTGACCGCGTGCTTCCGAACATCGTAGCCGTCGTTCCGCAAACGGTTCCGCAAAATGACTGTGGTCACGCCATACTGGTAAAAGAAGGGCACAAAATCGGCGCTCTCCGAACCCACGTTCAGTGTCCTATGCCCTCCACCAGCTGCGAGGATGATGACCGCTCCCGTGTTCCTACCGCCATCGACCGGATGCACTTCAATCGAAGGATTATGGATGTTGGTAATCCAATTGATCCGCCCCGGGACAGACTCGCTGAGGTTGTAATGTTCAGCCTGGCGAACCCTCGATTGATCCAATTGTGGAGAGTCCGGTGGATATAAGGGAATAATCACACCTCCCTGGACAATGGGCTGGGGCGCGTAGGCCGAGTCGGTTGTAGGACCAGGCTGCGGAACCCCCAACGGTGCCGGCAAATCCGTCGCGCCAATCAAAGTCAACTGCAACGCCCCGAGCACGACCAAAAAGGACAACCGCAAATTGAAAGACATATGCATCGTCGAAATATCCCATCGTGGTCGGACCACGACAACCTTTTGCATCACAACGGACTAGAAACAATACGAGCGCAAAAATGGGCTTATGGAGCGTTTTTTTGCCCCGTTTTGGGCTCCATGCTGATAACCTCGCATGCATGCCAAGGGGCAATCGTTACATCGTCGGGGCACCGTCGTGCCATATCACGCACCGATGCCATAACCGTGAATTCCTGCTGAAGTTCGCCAAGGACCGTGACCAATACCGCCGTCGTCTATGCGAGGCATTGAAGGCATCTCGGGTAGCGCTGCTCGATTACACCATCACCAGCAACCACGTCCATTTGCTTGTCAATGCGGCGGACGAGAATCGGATCCCTGTGCTGATGCAGCAGGCCGCCGGCGAATTTGCTCGGGACTACAACCGACGCAAGAACCGTTCGGGCGCATTTTGGGAAAGCCGCTACCATGCTACTCAGGTTGACTCCGGCTCCTACCTTTGGCGCTGTCTATTGTATATCGAGCTGAACATGGTCCGCTGCGGCAAGGTCCACCACCCCGAGGAATGGGACTGGTGTGGCTTCTCTGAGTTGACGGGAAGCAAGCAAAGGAACCGCCTGCTGAACCTGCAGACACTCCTTGAGCTCCTGGGCTTGGATTCTAGGGAGGAACTCAAGGCCAGACTACAGGACGGCCTGGCAGAACGCGTTCGGAAAGATCAATTGAAACGCGAATCGCTTTGGACTGAATCGATCGCGGTCGGTAGCGAGGGCTTCATTGATACCATGGCTGCCAAGGTAAGACACCGGCACCGGCTGGTCCGTGATGCCTATGAAGGCTGCTGTCTGATCCGGGAAGAGCATGCGCCGCTTTTTGGCACCAAAAACAGCTCCATAGCACCAAATAGCACCTATGAATTGGACCTATCCGACTGGCAATGAGCGCCTTGCCGTGGTCCGACCACGATGGATTCTCCGCGCTCTTACCGGTCGTAATCAGGGAACTCCAGCTGGAAGGTGTGCCGCCAGGAACCATCCTGAAGATGTTCGGTGAGTGCTGAGCCGCTGACACCATGGAAAGCACCAGAACCCCCAACGACAGGCCGCACCAGCGCGGTTCCGGTCGCTATCGTGCTCTGGTCACCCGGGTAATACCCACTGCCACTCACGAGGATCTGGTCTGCTGAACCCGAGAAATGCTGATCACCCTCACCAAACACGAAGTTGAGACGGCTCATACGGATCTCATCACCCGCAGATGGGTAGTCGACGCTGCTCGTCAACAGCTCGGCATCCAAACGGCCCACCTCAATGCCGTCCTCGTCAAAGATCGGGGTGGCAGGAAGTACCCGCTCATCCCCCAGACTGTGACCGGCAGATCCCGGAGTGGTCAGAATTGTCTCTACTGGTGCGTGGGTCACAAAGAACACTGCCGGACGCTTCTCGGAAGAGCGTCCCCGGCCCTTGTTCTTGCCACCACTGAAAACCGTGGAACTGCTGAAAACGAGACCCATCACAGCAGCAACAAAAAGGACGGCCGCAGGTTTCGTAAGGTTATGGGTAGAAAAACGAACGAAGGAACTCATGAGGATACGACGTAAACCAAGTTGGTAATGCTTCTGCGCCGGGCGAAAACACCACAACACCCCCTTGCGTGCAAGCTATAGTCTCTGCGCACCCAAAAAATCACCCGCGATGATTGGCCACCGTTGGAGGTACCACATCACCCCGGGCCTGCAATTCCAGAGCCTCGGGATCCGCCCGGTAATGCTCACGTATCACCCGGGCCAGCTCCAAACGAACCGCGTCTGTCACCGAAGCCGGATGTTCGTCGGGTAACACCTTCACCAGCTCGCGCACCAGCGCCCGCTGCACTTCCGGAACATGCGACTCCCACGAGGCAAGCAGCTGGCGGTCCACCCGCGCCGGAATGGACGCCATGATCCCCACATCGTTCTGATCGTGCACCATCAACCCGGAAGTCGTTCCCCGATCCAACGTGCACACCTGAAATAAATACAGGGTGTGATACGCCAACTGCTGCGCGATCTCGTCCTCGGTCGGTGGCGCCACCCTCATCAAAGTCTCCCCAACCATAGCCACATACTCCCTGGTAACGCGCTCCCCCACCGACCGCGCCAGAGCCAGATCGGCCTCCGCATTCCCCGTGGCATAACTCTCCAGATAGAAGTGCGCCACACCCCGATGCCGCCCGAGCGCCGGGATATAGAAATAGCGCTCACCCTGCTGACGACCTGAGTCGAAGACGTCCCCCGCTGCCTCCCTCAGACATCCGAAAAACCTGTCGGTATGCAACCGCTGCTCAATGGCTGGATTCAAATCCGCCATCACCCGCCAATACCCGACCCCACCACGCAGCTCCGTCCAGCTGATGTGCATGTGCACCGATGGAGCCAGCGGATGACGCGGATGGATGATCGTCGACAGCGCCGTCGCCGAAGCCAGCCGCTTGTCCGGAAGATCATCGTAATGCACCTGACTCACGTTGATGGATGCGGAGTTGAACACCTCCGTGCCACCGCAACCAAACCGCACTCCGCCACCGTGGCGACCCTCGTCACGCAACCACTCCACAGCGTGGAAACGCGAGTATCCGCCCTCCCCTCCAAGGCTCTCCAGCCCGGATCGAAACCTCGCCTGCAACGATTCCACGAACTCCAACGCCCGTTGCGCAGACACTGAAACTGCAAATGTCCTCATGATTCTCGAAACACCAAGGCGCCCACCTTGCCGCCCGCCGCAGAATGGGTTCAAGGTGAATTCACGCCACCCCAAGTCGACTGTATCGGCCTGCCTTTGCGCAGAACTGACACCGGCAGTTCGCAAGCAGCGAAAAGTTCAGTCTTTTGTCCAACAGGAGCCAGGCCCACCATACCCACATGCCTGCACGAATTGCCCAACTCCTCCGCACTCTGCTGCTGGCCTCGATCCTCACGTCAGTCACATCACTGGTTCTCCCTGCCCTCCCACCCGGCGCCACCCCGGTTCCATCCACCTCCACCGATGAAAAAGCCCCCCCGGACTTCGGGGATCTTCCCATCCGTTACACTGCCTTGGTCCGCACCACCCCACGTCCCTTGCGCATCCATAGCCTCCGAATCGACCTGCAACACCAAGCGGTCGCCCTCGACGTGCAAATCAGCCCGGATCCCGATGGAGCAGGCGATGCAGAAACGACCCTGACCGCCCCCTTGGACCACGCCAAGGCGGGCGACGTTGTGGCAGCAGTGAACGCCAACGCCTGGTCCATGCTGCCCACACTCCCGGGCGGCCTCCGCCCGGGCTATGTCGTCGGCGGAGCTTGTGATGTTCATGGTTGGGTGCTCCGCGATTCCACTCTGCACAGCCCTCCCGAGCCCGGCTACTGGAGCCTTTGGTTCGATTCCACCAATCGTGGCCACATCGGCAGCATCCGCAGACCACCAGCTCACGCCATCCACGCCGTGGCCGGCTTCGGGGGACTGCTCCAAAATGGCAAACTCCTACCCGAACCCTCCGACGTGATTCATCCGAGAACAGCCGCCGGCCTTGATGAAACAGGCCGATACCTCACGCTCGTTGTCGTTGATGGCCGACAACCCGGCTATAGCGAGGGAATGAGCACCCGCGAACTCGCAGAACTCATGGCCGAACTCGGCTGCGCCGATGCTCTCAATCTCGACGGCGGCGGGAGCACCATCATGCTCTGGCGCGATGCCAACAACACGGTCCGCATTATCAACCGCCCTTCTGATGCCACCGGCCCACGCCCCATCCCCGTCCTCCTCGGAGTCCGTGCTCGCCCGAACGGAAAACGGGAATAGCCACATCCTGCTGGCACAGCTTATAGGCCGAGGGTAGTTGTCGCGGATCCCCCTCAGACCCCGTCCGCATGAACTTTAACCGCATGAATAATCCAGAGGAGAATAACCCTCTCTTCTCTCTCCTGTCCTGTCTCCAGCGCCAGAGCCATTAACTCATCGTTGCCTGAACTCCCACTGAGACTCATGTTCAGCGCTCCAGCGACTGCAACCTCAGCCGAGCCGTCCGGCAAACGACGCAGCCCGCCCATGCCCACCGCCTGGTCATCAACAAACGCAAGGTGGAAAACGCTGTCGGGTGGCGAACTCCGGCAGATCATATCCATCACTGAGGTTAATTACTCCTCAACGTCCAACCCGAACACCGCGTTTAGGGGTAACCCGATCGCCCGCTCCATCTCCCCATCCATCCAGCGGAAATAGTCCCGTGTGAGTTCCAGCCCCAGTTTGCGATGGTCGATCTGCCTTAGTCACAAGAACCAAACGAAGAGGTTTCATCAAGGAACCTGTGGTGGGATATCAAGGCTCCGCTATCTCTTGGCTTTCCGGAACGCACCCGATCCGTGCCGATGATTCAGGCAACACACTACAAAAGGGTCCGGGTTGGGATTGACGGAGGATCTGGTCCTTTCAGCTGAAGGAAGAGCGGTGGTGGTAGGAGAAGGATTCGAACCTTCGAAGGTATAAACCAGCAGATTTACAGTCTGCCCCCGTTGGCCACTTGGGTATCCTACCCCGCGCGAGGACGCGTATTATGCAGGCCTCGACCTCGGGGGCAAGACCATTTATGTCCCCTGTTGCGCCAAAAAGAATGTTACCCGGGAGCGCCGTCTTAGCAGTTCTCAGTTCACCTTCGGCAGTGTGCAGTCGGGGCTTTTACCGCTTTGCGCTTGACCCTCAGCCCCTCCTCCTTCGTCCCTACCCTCTGTGCGGGACTACGGCGGACAGACAGCCCTCAGCCCTTCCTGCTTCGCTCTTTGAGCTTCGAAGGACAGGCAGCACCTACCGCTCTGCACTTTACGCTCAGCGCTATGCTCTCTGCGCTTGGCGCTTCCCGCTTTGCGCTTTGGATTTGCGCTTCAGCTGCCGATAGGACACTTTGCAAACCATGCCTCGAGTGATGCGAGTCATAGCACTGATGACACTGGCCCTCTGGGGACTGGGTCTGGTGCATTGCGAGCTGGAACGTGTCGTTGGCCTGGACCTGGTCCGAAGCTGCTGCATTCAAGCGGATGCGGACTGCACTCCAGATGCACCATGCGAAGACGATGACTGTGCATCTGTCGAAGACGGCAAGTATCGCCCCGAGGAACAGCCATCGCTGGTGGTCCGACCCTGGGCTTCTGCTGACCAGTGGGTCGAGGCTTTGGAAGTATTACTGCTCAACGAGCTTCCCGGCAGCCCACCAGACCACGAGCCACCCCCGGAACTCAACGGGCATTGGCATCTTCTTGAGCGAGCGGCCCCTCCGCCGCGCGCGCCCTCTCTCTGCAGCTAAACGGTCTACGCTCCCGGTCAGAAGGCACCTCTTGCCTGCGACTTGCGGGCGTATCCCGCTCTACCCCTGAAGCAACCAGCCCGCACGGCGCGCCGTCCAGGCTGTCTGGATTGAGATCCCTGGCAAGCAAGAACCATGAAGAAAAAGCTAAAACCTGTTCGGATGTCCCGAGGCCGCACGGCCCCGGCAATCATCCTCCTATTCACCTCCCTCCTGCAGGCCGACGTTACCCCCGAAGCACAATCCGTTGCGGCACCTCCCCCCCGTGAAGCCCTCACACTGGAGAGCGCCCTGCGAATCGCCCTGCAGCACAACCCCGAGCTACAGGCTGCACACAACCGAACGGATGCCGCCGCCGGTATGGCACTGCAGTCAGGCCTTTGGGAGAACCCCTCACTCAACCTGAACGCCGAAGAATGGCCCGTGTCCGACGGTAACGGAATCAATGACGCCAAACAAACGATCGGCATCACCCAAACCGTTCCCTTCCCCGGAAAACGTGGAGTCGAACAAAAGATCGGCAACGCCGGATTACAACAAACCGAAATCGCCCTTGCACTCCGCCGCAGGAAACTCGTGCGCGACATAACACGCACCTATTATCAAACCCTCGCAGCTGAACAACTGGTAGCTGTCGCCAGCAACCTCGTGCTGGTAGCGGAATCCTCAGCCGCCTACGCCCGCGAACGCGTCATCGCCGGAGCAGCCGCCGACCAGGAACAGTTGCGCGCAGAAATCTCCCTTGAACAGGCACAGGCCGAACTCGAAGGGTTCCACCAGCAGCAAATCACCGCACGCCAACTCCTCGCCCAGATCATCGGCCAGACAGCGGTGGCCGACGAAATCCCCGTTGGCAAGCTGCCCGAAACCACTGACCTCGGCCTGCTCGACCGCGCACCAGAGACATGGTTGCCGGAACACCCCGAACTCATCACGGCAGAAACCGGACAAAAGCAGGCTGAGCTCCGATTGAAGCGGACACGGCTGGAGCCCTACCCGGATGTCACGGTCGGACTCGCCGGAGGCCGACTCGGCGACACCGGCCAGTCAATCATCGAACTGGGCCTGTCCATTCCCCTGCCCCTCATCGACACCTCAAAAGGCCGACGTCAGGAAGCCGCCGCCAACGTACGCGTGGCCGAGGCCGAACGATTGGCCGCCGAAATCCGCCTGGTCACGGAGTGGCGCAGCGCCTGCGCCCGGTTCAGCACCGCGGCGCGCCAGGTCGACGCCTATCGCGACCGCATTCTCCCGAAGGCAAGCGAAGCACTGCGACTGGTCCGCACCGGATTTGAGGAGGGCAAATTCGGCTTTATCGACCTGCTGGATACACAACGCACCGCGGCTGAAGTGCGTCTGGCCTACCAGAACCGACTCCTCGAACTCAGCCTCGCCCGGGCAGACCTGGAATACTTTGTGGGTCCGGCCGTCGCACCGCATACCCCAACATCACCCGTCAGCCCCTATTAAAAAATCCAAACCCATGAAAGTGAGAATACCTCCAGCCCGCCTTGCCAAAAGGCTCCTTGCCGTCCTGATGCTCAGCGGCCTCGCCGCCAGCACCGGCTGCCGGAAACAAGCCGATGACCACGCAGGTCATAACCACGCAAGTCACAGCCATGCAGCAGCCGAAACATCCGCTCAGGCTACCTGCTCCCTGCACGCGACCCCCATCAACCTGTGCTTCATTTGCAACCCCGACCTGCGTGATCCCGCGCGGCTCTGGTGCAACGAACACGCCCGCTACGAAGACCGATGCTGGGAATGTCACCCGCTAGCCCGCGACCCCGACCGCCTCTACTGTGACGAACACGGCCTCTACGAAGACGAATGCTTCTATTGCCATCCGAACCTCCGCCCCGCCCCCGGTGCGAGCCAAGCCGGGGAATCCACCGGCGAGTCGTTGATGTGCGAGGAACATGGCGTCCCTGAAATCGAATGCGGCATCTGCCACCCCGAAATCCTGACCCAAACCCAACCCGGCGCCGGACTCAAAGTCCGCCTGCCCCACCCCGACTCCGCCCGCAGCTCAGGCGTGCAAATCGGCCGCGCCCAGCCAGGCTCCATGACCGAAGCCATCGATTGCTACGCCGAACTGAGCTTCAACCAAAACCGGCTCGCCCAAATCGTCGCCCCCGTCGGCGGAATCATCCAGGAGGTCCCCGCCGACCTCGGCCACCAAGTAACACAAAACCAGACAGTCGCCCGGCTCTGGTCGGCCAGCATCGCCGAGGCCGTGGCCAAGGCTGTCCTCTCCCATCAAACTCTCGACCGCGAACGCCGCCTGCGCGAACAAAGGGTCACTCCGGAACAAGCCCTCCAGGAAGCGGAAGCCACCCACCGCGCAGCCTGCCAGCAGCTTCGCACGCTGGGCTTCTCGGAAGAACAAATCGACGCCCTAAGTAGTGACCCCGCACAGCAGGTCCTGATGGACGTCCGCGCTCCCTTCGCCGGCGAAATCGTCGAGCGCAACGCTGTCCTCGGAACGCTGGTCGAACCAGGAAAGTCCCTGTTCACGGTTGCCGACCGCTCCACCATGTGGGCCATGCTCAACGTCCCCGAATCCGCGCTCGCCCGCGTCGAAACCGGACAAACAGTCGAACTCCACTTCGATTCCCTGCCCGAACAGATCTTCCATGGCACACTCGCCTGGGTCGGGGCCGAAGTAGACCATCGCACCCGCATGGCCCGCGCCAGAGCGGAAGTGGCCAACCCCAAAGGCCAACTCAAGGCCAACATGTTTGCCCGTGCCCGCATCCTCACCCGCTCCACTAACAACGCCCTAATTGTCCCCGCTCCCGCCATCCAACAGCTGGATGGGCAACCTCTCGTGTTCGTCCAGCTCGCCGCAGACCTCTTCGAAGCCCGCCGCGTACAAATCGGAGCCCGATCAGAAACCGGCATCGAAATCCTCCATGGCCTGAAACCCACGGACAACATCGCCATCGCCCAAGTGTTCCCGCTCAAATCCCAACTGCTCGTCTCCCGACTCGGCGCCGGCTGCGCCCACGAAAAGTAACCTTTCACCACCTCCGTATCATACCATGCTCAACTGGCTCATCCACGCCTCGCTCCAGAACCGCCTGCTCGTCTGTGTGCTGGCGGCCCTGCTGCTCGCTATCGGCACCCATGCATTGCTCCAACTTCCAGTCGATGCCTTCCCCGACACCACGCCCATCCAGGTCCAGATCAACACCAGCGTCCCCTCGCTAAACCCACAGGAAGCGGAACAACAGGTCACACTCCCCATCGAACTCGCCGTCAGCGGCCTCCCCGGACTCCAAAACGTCCGCTCCATCTCCAAGTTCGGGCTCTCCCAGGTGGTCGCCACGTTTGACGACCACACCAGCATTTACCTCGCCCGCCAGCTCATCATGGAACGCCTCCAAAGCGTCAACCTCCCCTCAAGCATCGACCGCCCCGAACTCGGCCCCATCAGCACAGGCCTCGGTGAAGTGTTCCATTACGTCGTCCGTTCCGAAAATCCGAACCGCACGCTGACCGATCTACGCGAGCTCCACGACTGGGTCATCAAACCCCAGCTCCGGCAAGTACGCGGTGTCGCCGAGGTCAATTCATGGGGCGGATTCGAAAAACAATACCACGTCGTCGCAAACCCCGATGCTCTGGTTAATTACCAGATCACGCTCGAGGAACTCATCGAAGCCCTCCAAGCCAACAACCAAAACGTCGGCGGCGGCATCATCACCCGCGGCGGCGAATCCCTCCTCGTCCACGGCATCGGACTCACCACCAACACTGACCAGATCGGTGACATCGTGATCCAAACCACCGACGGCGTCCCCGTGCGCGTCCGCGATGTCGCCACGGTGCAAATCGGCCACGAAATCCGCCGTGGCGCCGTCAGCGCCTCCGGCAAAGGCGAAGTGGTGCTCGGCCTCGGATTCATGCTCATGGGCGAAAACAGCGCCACAGTCACCCGCGCCCTCAAAAACCGCCTGCTCGAAATCCAGCCATCCCTCCCGCAGGACGTCACGGTCGAAATCCTCTACGACCGCACAGAACTGGTCGACAAGGTCATCCGCACGGTCCAGCACAATCTCCTCGCCGGCGCACTCCTCGTCATCGCCGTGCTGTTCGCCTTCCTCGGCAACCTCCGCGCCGGCCTCATCGTCGCCACCGCCATCCCCCTGTCCATGCTGTTCGCCGGTGAATGGATGCTCCAGACCGGCATCGCCGCCAGCCTGCTCAGCCTCGGCGCCGTCGATTTCGGAATCCTCGTCGATGGCTCAGTCGTCATGGTCGAAAACGCAGTGCGCCGCCTGGCTGAACGCCAAAAGCAACTCGGCCGCGAACTCACGGAAACCGAACGCCGTAAGGTCCTCGACCACGCCCCCATCGAAGTCGCCCGCCCCGTCGCCTTCGGCGTCGGCATCATCCTCATCGTCTTCCTGCCCGTCCTCGCCCTCGAAGGCATCGAAGGCAAACTGTTCAAACCCATGGCGCTCACGATGGTCTTCGCCCTGCTCGGCTCACTCCTGATCGCCCTCACTCTCATCCCCGTCCTCTCCAGCCTCCTACTCCCACGCAAGATCAAGGACATCGACCCCTGGATCGTCCGCCTCGCCAGACAACTCTACTCCCCCTGCCTCCACCTCGCCCTGCAGTTCAGGAAATCCACCATCGGCATCGCCACAGCCGTGCTCATCGCCGCAACTCTCCTCGCCTCGTCCATGGGCGGCGAATTCCTCCCCAAACTCGGCGAACAGGCTCTCGCCATCAGCACAGTCCGCCTCGCCGGAGTCTCCGTCGAGGAAGCAGTCGAGTGGAACACCCGCATCGAACAGGAACTCCTGCAGGAATTCCCCGATGAAATCGAACATATCTGGACCCGGCTCGGCGCCCCCGAAGTCGCCACCGACCCCATGGGCATCGAACTCTCCGATTTCTTCATCGCCCTCACCCCACGCACCCAATGGACCCGGGCCCGCAGCCAGCCCGAGCTGGTCGAAGCCATGCGAACGGTCTTCACCAAGCAACCCGGCATGACCGCCGCCTTCAGCCAGCCCATCGAAATGCGCATGAACGAGATGATCGCCGGGGTACGCGGCGACGTCGCCATCCAGGTCTATGGCGATGACCTCAGCGAGCTGCTCCGCCTTTCCGACGAAATCCAGCAAGTGCTCACCGGGATCAATGGGGCCTCGGAGATCTCCGGCGAACAACTCACCGGCCAGCCCGTCCTCCAAATCCATATCAACCCCGAGGCCATCGCCCGCTACGGCATCCCCCGCCAAAACGTCCTCCACATCGTCGAAGCCGTCGGCAATAAAACAATCGGCGAAGTCCGCGAAGGCCAACGCCGCTTCAACCTCGCCGTTCGCCTGCCCGACGCCCACCGCACCGACCCCATCACGCTCGCCAACACGCTGATCCCCACAGCATCCGGCACGGTCCTTCCCCTCAACCGCGTCGCCGACATCGTCGAAACGGACGGCCCGGCAACTATCAACCGCGAGTGGGCACGACGCCGAGTCACGGTTCAGGCCAATGTCCTGGACCGCGATGTCGCCAGCTTCGTCGCAGAAGCAAAAACCGCCATCGCCTCCCGCATCCAGTTGCCCGAAGGCTACTCTCTGCAATGGGGCGGCCAATTCGAAAACATGGAACGCGCCAACCGTCGACTGGCCTTCGTAGTTCCACTCGCCCTAGGCCTCATTCTCGTCCTCCTCTACTTCAGCCTGCAATGCATCCGCGATGTCCTCGTGGTGGCCACAGGAATCCCCCTCGGCGCCGCCGGAGGCGTCCTGGCCCTCTGGTCGCGCGACATGCCCTTCACTGTCAGCGCCGGAATCGGTTTCATCGCCCTCAGCGGCGTCGCCATCCTGAACGGCCTCGTCCTCGTCACTTTCATCCGACAACGAATCGAATCCGGCCTTCCCCTGTCGCAGGCCATCCACGATGGCTGCCTCACCCGTCTCCGCCCCGTGCTCATGACCGCCCTGGTCGCCGCAGCAGGCTTCATCCCCATGGCTGTCAACATCGGAGTCGGAGGAGAAGTGCAAAGACCACTTGCCACCGTCGTGATCGGTGGCATCTTTACCAACACGCTTTTGACGTTGCTCGTGCTCCCTGTCCTTTACTCATGGATCGGAGGCACGAACAGGGTGAGGGGTGTGTCCTGATTCGTAGACCCAGTTGTAAAATAGCCGTTATGAAAGTCGCTCCCTCCCGGAAAACCAGCCTCACTGCCTCCACCCTGAACGCCATCCTGCTGGCGCTTGTCCTCCTGTCCGCAGGTTGTGCTTCCGCCCACCGGGAACATCTCGGCACCGCCTCTGCCGCGGTCTCCACGCCAAGTATCCGCGTCAGCCAGCCTGCCATCTACCGCGATGCCAAAGGCATCGTCCTCGCCGGCTATCTCGAAACCCGCGGCCCCGGTGCCCATAGCCTTCCCCCGGGACACCTCCACGCAGAACTCCTCAACACCAATGGCGAGGTGATCACCGAAACCACCACCGCCGCCCCCGCCATCCGCCACAACCGCTTCCGCACCCGCGAAACCACCCACTACGCCATCCGACTCGCCGATTATCCCGCCGCCGTCGACAGCATCCGTGTAACGCTCCACCGCGTCCGCTCAAGCGACTGTTCCAAGACGACGCCCTCCGCCTCCGCTCAAGCTCCGTCCGCCTGGCTGACCGCACAAGCCGCTCACTGAAGCCGCCAGCACCTCGAAACCCGCACCCGCGACATCTTCGCCACACTCACGCTCGCCACGGTCACAGTCGGACTCCTCTAGGCCGTCCCCTTCCACAACCGCTTCCGCGCACCCGGAATCCTCCGGGCCGCAGAACGCCGTCCTCATCACGGAACCCCCCCGACCAGCTCGCCGCTCTCCTCGTCACCCGGGGACAACCCGCCGTCGCCTGACAAGAACTCGCCCGCCAAACATCGCAGTAAAGTGCTCCAAACTGATACCCGGCTCGAAGATTCCCTCGCCTTCGCCGGCCTCGACATCATCAGTTGACCCCTGAGAGCCGTCGCTGCGCTCCGGCTCTCAGTAACGCGCCTCACGGCGCTTCCCCCCGCGTGCTCAATCCAACGAGACACCATCTTTCTGCCCACACATCTTTTTGCCCTTCTGACCAGTCGCTGCGCTCCGGCTCTCAGTAGCGCGCCTCACGGCGCTTCCCTGCGCGTGCTCAATCCAACGGAACACCATCTTTCTGCCCCCCAAACCTGGCCCGCTCACTCAAGTGCGACCGCAAATCCACCACGGTCTTGGTCACCACCAGAAACAACAACCCCGCCCACGGCGATCCCAAAGCCATCATCAGCCCACCCCCAATCAAAATCGTCAGGTGCAACACAACTACTCTCGCGTAGGGCTGGCCCATCAACTGTGGCAGACTCACCTGATGTCGCTCGCCACCGATAAGGAAGTTGTAAACAAAGGAAACTCCATGACTCAGGAACAACGCAAACACCGCCCAGCCCAAACGTTCCTCTCGCACCACATTCACCCAATCCGACAACCCCGGAAAACCTCCCGACATCCTCTCCTTGCCCCCAAATAACACCATCACGAAAACCCCGTGCACGAAGGTGAACATTCCATAGTGCACACTGAAAAACGGAACCATAAACAACTTTGCCAAGTGCGCCGCCGCAGGCTGCACCGGCACCGTGATCATCTTCAGAACGTTGAAGAAACCAACAATCACGTTCTCCATCCAGAAGATCACCAGCAACGGAAACACTTCCCAACCGAACAAGAAAACGCCCGCTAACGGAAAGACGTTCGCCACCAGCAACGCAAACACCGAAGGCCGCCTCCAGGCCGACATCAACCCCGTGTCGCCGTCCTTGCTCATACCCCCTGCACCGCCTCCACCTCCACCTCCGCCATCCACCGCTCCACGCCAGCTCGCTGCACCTCGCCCGCCATCCATTCCATCGCATTGGCCACCCCCGCCGCCGCCCCCCAACAACATGCCCGCCCCAAATCATCCCCACTCAACAGCCGCCACACCAACGCCGCCGTAAAACTGTCCCCAGAACCAATCGGGTTCACAACCTCCACGGACGGAACCGATACCCTCCATACCTGATCCCGATCCCACGCCAGCACCGGCCCGCCTCCCGCAGTCACCACCACCCGCTCCGCCCCTCGCTCCCCCAGCTCCCGCATCGCAGCCATCACCGCCCTCTCATCGTCCAAAACCCGTCCCACGGTCACCGCCAACTCCGAAACGTTCGGCTTCACCAACCCCGGCCGCTCCGCCAAAGCCCGCTCCAACACCACCCCCTTCGCATCCACCACCGTCAGCAAACTGTTCTCATGCCCCAGCCGCACGCATCGCTCATAGAAATCCTCCGGCCCACCCGCCGTCAGCGTCCCCGACAAGACCAGCCCCCTCGCCTTCCCTACGTGATGCCGCACGCGCTCAAATAACCGCTCGTAGGCTTCGACCTCCACCGACCGACTCTCCTCCACCAACTCCGTCTGAACACCGCCGGCCTCGTCAATCACCGTCACACACTCCCGCGTCTCCCCTTCCACCCTCACAAAATCCACCGCTACCCCTAGCTTCCCCAATTCACCCAACAAAAACTCACCTCTCGTCCCACCCGCAAACCCCAACGCCAACGGACTGCAATCCAATGCGTGCAACACCTTTGCCACATTCACCGACTTCCCCGCCACACTCTCCAATGTCCGCACCGCCCGGTTCACCCCGCCAATCTCAACAGATGGAAATACCATCACCCGCTGCACCGCAGGCGTCGGTCCTACACAGAGAATCATAAGCCAGTCCTCGCTCGAATCATCAGTCGCACCCAGGCACACACCTGCTATCCACACGACCCAGAAACACTCCCGCATACTCACCCACCCCACCCCCTACGTCAAACCCACAGGCCTGAAGCCGGAAGCCGGAAGCCGGAAGCCGGAGGTCGGAGGGCAGAGGGCAGAGGGGTCGGGGGTCGGCAAGCAGCAACCCATCTCTCATCTACGCTCTCCCATCTCCCATCTACGATCTCCCATCTCCCATCTACGATCTCCCATCTCCCATCTCCCAGAAGCGGCATTGCCGGATCTCACACGTGGCGCATTTCACTTTGCGCCCCTGCAAACTGATTGCATCATCCCCGCCTCAACCATGCGCCCCCACCATTCTATCGCCCTCGCTACGCTGCTCACCTGTACAGCCCTCACAGCCTCGGACTGGCCGCAGTGGCATGGCCCCAACCGCGACCGCACCTCCACCGACCCCATCGGCCTGCAAACCACCACGCTCCCGGCTGACTGGACCCCCGTCTGGCGCAAGAACCTTGGCCCCGGCCACTCCGCCCCCGTCGTCAGGGGCAACGTCCTCGTGTTCCTCGACGAGAAGAACAACCAGACGCTGGCCCATGCCTGGGATGCAGATTCGGGAAGATCCATTTGGCAAACCGTAATCGGCAAACACTTCGGCGATGAATTCGGAACCGGCCCCCGTTGCACCCCGTTCATCGATGAAACCCGGGTCTATGTCCAATCCTCCCGAGGCGAGTTCCATTGCCTCAATCTCCAATCCGGCGAAATCCTCTGGAGCCTGAACTTTGTTGAGGACCTCGGGGCCCGCTTCATCGGCGCCACTCCCGGCAGCGGTGCCGCACCTCGCCGTGGTTACAACGGCTCGGGCATCATCTGGAACAATACGGTCATTCTCCCCGTTGGCTCCACCCACGCCACTCTCGTGTGCTGCGACAAATTCACCGGCAAAGAACTCTGGCGGTCCGGCACGGATGAACTCGCCTATGCCTCCCTCGTCACCGCAACGCTCGGCGAACAGGAACAAGTCGTCGCCTTCACCGCCGATGCCCTCACCGGCACCCGCCTCAGCGACGGCGCACCCCTCTGGCGTGTCCCCCTCGAAACCGCCGCCCAACGCCACGTCTCCACGCCACTCGTCCACGATGACATCGTCCTGGTCAACTCCCACACCTTCGGCATGGCAGCCTTCCGCATTACCCCCGACGGCGATCGCTGCATCGCCACACCCGCCTGGCGCAACCCCGAACTCCTCGTCAACCTCGGAACCTCCACCCTCGTCAACAACCACCTCTACACCATCGGAGCCAACAAAGACTTCGTCTGCGTGGAACTCAACACCGGAAAGGTCGCCTGGTCAGAACCTGACTTCGTCGGCGCCGGCCGACTCGACTACACCTCGGTCATCGCCATCGGGAACCGATTGCTCGTCCTCTCCAACGAAGGCCTCCTGCGCCTGATCCAAGCCAATCCCCAACACTATACGGAACTCGCCCAATCCCAGGTTTGCGGCAATACCCTCGCCTTTCCCGCCCTCGCCAATGGCCACCTCTTCGTTCGCGATAACCGCTCCCTAGCCTGCTTCCAGTTGAATCAACATTGACTCCCCCGCCATACAACCCTATCCACTTCCCATGCATTCCACCGATCCCAACCCAAAACTACTTTCGTCGCTGACCCCCGTCAGCAATTCCAACCGACGCACCTTCCTCAAAACCACCGGAACTCTCGCCGTCGGCTCCGCCCTCGCCCCCGCCGTGCTCACACGCGCTGCCGGACGTAACGACACCATTAAGATCGGCCTCATCGGCTGCGGCGGACGTGGCACCGGCGCCGCCAGCCAGGCACTCAATGCCGACCCCGACATCCATCTGGTTGCCATGGGCGATGCCTTCCCCGAACCGCTCCAGAGCAGCCTCGGCACGCTGCAGCAGTCCTTCGGCGAACGCGTCAAGGTCACCCCCGACCGACGCTTCGTTGGCCTCGACGCCTACCAGAAGGTCATCAACAGCGATGTCGATGTCGTGCTCCTGGCCACCCCTCCCGGATTCCGCCCGCTCCACATCGAAGCCGCCGTGAATGCCGGCAAACATCTCTTCTGCGAAAAACCCGTCGCCACCGACGCCCCGGGCATCCGCAAAGTCCTCGCCAGCGTCAAGAAGGCCAAGGAAAAGAACCTCGCCTGGGTCGCCGGCTTCTGCTGGCGCTACGACTACCCGCGCCGCGAACTCTTCAAGCGCATCCATGAGGGCGCCATCGGGGATCTCCGGGCCGTCTACGGCACCTATTACACCGGCCCGGTCAAACCCATGCCTCCGGAATCAGAACGCCGTAGCGGCATGTCCGACCTCGAGTGGCAGCTCCGCAACTGGTACAACTTCACCTGGTCCTGTGGTGATAGCCTCGTCGAACAAGCCGTCCATAGCGTCGATAAAATGGCCTGGGCCATGAAAGACGAAATGCCCACCAAGGCAGTCGCCGTCGGCGGCCGCCAAATCCCCGCCCATGGCGGCAACATCTTCGATCACTTCGAGGTCAATTACGAATACGCCAGCGGCGCCCGCGGCTTCCTCGCCTGCCGCCAACAAACCGGCTGCCATAACGAAAACAACGACTATTTCCTCGGAGAAAAGGGCTACGCGAACATCCGCTCCGGCCGTATCGAAATCCTCGCCTCCGGACAGGACCCCTGGCGCTACCGTGGCCCCACCAACGACATGTACCAGACCGAGCACAACGAACTGTTCGCTTCCATCCGTAAGGGCGAGCACATCAATGACGGACTCTGGGAAACCAACAGCTGCCTCATGGCCATCATGGGCCGTATGGCCGCCTATACCGGTGCCGAAGTCACCTGGGACATGGCCCTCAACTCACAGGAGCAACTCGTGCCCGACCAGTTCTCCTGGGATATGAAAATCGACGTGCCGCCCCTGGCCCGCCCCGGCGTCACCAAATTCATCTAACGCACCACACCAAATTCAAAGGCGCCGTCCGCATGAGCAGACGGCGCCTTTCTCATGTCGCATTGATCTAGCCCGACCTCAGGCGCAGGGGCCCTCAGCCCTGCCCGCCGGACCCTGCCGGTGTTTCTGAGTTTCAGTGTTTCGGAACATGCCCCCGGGCACCCCTCAGCCCTCAGCCCTCAGCCCTCAGCCCTCAGCCCTCAGCCCTCAGCCCTCTGCGCTTTGCGCTTTGCGCTTACCGCTTTTGCGCGACTTTCTTGGGCTGACGGAACACCAGGGCAAACACCACCATAATCACCAGAGCCCCGGTCGCCGGCAGCTTCCAGATCATGTCCCAGCGGGGTAACGGACGCTTCAACTCAGCCAGGGCCACCGTCTCCGTGGTCCCGCTGGCCTTGTAATCCTTCCCCTCTGTCCCGGCAAACACCTCCACCGTGGCGCCTCCCGCCTCAATGCCCTTCACGCGCCCGTAGCGAGCCTCGTCACCCACCTTCCAAGCCGCATAAGCATCCACCTTCCAGCTGTCCGCCGCCTGATCCACCAGCTTGCTGGGTTCAATCGCCGGGAAGGTATACTTGGCAGTCACCGTCCCCGACAACGTCGTGCCCACAAACATGCCCGCCCCAAGGGTCACCAGCGCAATAAAGCCCTGAGCCTTGGCCCGGATCGATTCGTCAGCCTTCTGGTCGGTGTAGATGTACGCCGTCACGAAAAAGAAGTCATAGCAGATACCGTGAAGCACGATGCCAATGTAGAGGGGCATCATCTGACCCGACTCATAACCCTGCAGGAAGAGGAAGTAACGCAACCCCCAGCTCAGCATCCCCACCACCAACATCCATTTCACTCCCAGCCGACGGAAAAACCACGGCATGACCAGCATGAAGAAGATCTCCGACACCTGGCCGTAGGCCGTCTTCCCCGTCGCATTGGGCATCTCGACATCACCAAAGAACGTCGGCGCGAAACTGAAATAGAACGACAACGGGATGCAGATGAAAAACGCACTGATCACAAAGATCACGAAGGAGGGCTCCTTCAACAACCGCAGTGCGTCCAAACCCAGCACGTCCCGCGCCGTCACCCGCTCACCCTTGGCCTTCGGCGGCGTGTGCGGCAGGGTCAAACAGTATCCACCCATCAGGATCGAAACCACCCCCGCCACGTAAAACGGCATCGCCGACTCGACGTCCAGCGGCGCAAACAAGCCAATCCCCCAAACAGTCACAATCCAGCTAATCGTCCCCAGCACACGCAAACTCGGAAACTCCTTCTCGGAGTCCTTCATCTGCTGGAACGAAATGGAGTTCGTGAGGGCCAGAGTCGGCATGTAACACAACGTGTGCGCGATCAAGAGCGGATAAAACACCGCAAAGCTCGTCACCTGTGTCAGCGCCAGCATCAATACCCCGCCCAAAACATGCGCCACCGCCAAGACCTTCTCGGACGCAAAAAACCGGTCCGCCACCATCCCCACAAAAAACGGCGATATAATCGCTGCAATCGCCGTGGAGTTGTAGGCAAACCCGATCTGTTGAGGCTCGAAGTTTAATACGCCACCCAAATAGCGTCCCATGGTGACATACCAGGACGCCCAAATGGCGTACTCCAAAAACATCATGATCGACAGGCGTAAACGTATGGATGGGCTCATGGTCTGGTTCGCGGTTGGGGCGGAGGCTAGGCAAAGCCACGCCCCGAAGCAAGGTTACAACTCAAGGTCATGCCAGCTCTTCGTCAGGAATACGTGCCCCTTCAAAGTCGCCACCAGGGGCTCATACCGACCCAACAACTGCTCCGACCCCTCCTGAGTCTGGACGGTCATCCCGATAAAGGTCACCTCGGAATAGGTCGAGTACGCCGCAATCACGGTCATCGGTGAATTGCTGTCCACAATGATCTTTACCTCCGCCTCAATGCGCGATGACTCCACCATGGACCGCATCACCTCCGCTGTCTTCTCCCGCCCCGCCTCGTCCGGCACAATCCGCAATACCCGTAAAGAGTGGTTCCGCCACCGCCCGCTGCTCTGCAACAAATGCGCCAGCGTCAACATCAAGGACCCGTTCTCCCTCGCCCTCCACCACACATCAATCCTCGGCCGCAACCCCGCCTCCACCGGCTTCGCCTCGGAATAAATCAACAGGTTCCGCTCCAACTCCAAAATCCTCCGAACCGTCCGCCCAAACGCCGCCTGCTTCACCGCATCATCACTCCACCCCATCAAGACTGTGTTCGGCTGCAACGACCCCACCCCCGTAACCTGCAGCAAGGTAATCGCCCCCTCCTCGAAATCATCGGTCAATACAATCTTCGCCACCGCAGACAGTCGGTTCTGCTGGATAAACTCCTCAATCGCGCGCTGTTGCGACCCCCGCAACCGCAACAGCTTCTGCCAGTCCCCCGTCAATACCTGGGCCAAAAACAACAAACCCCGCTGGGCCTCAAATCCCCGCGCGAAATTCACCAGCTGCAACCGGGTCTTCGGATTACCCACTAAAACCAGAATCACCGGACGCCAGTTGTGCACATGCATCCGGGAGGCCATTAACCGCAGCAAACCCAACCGAGTCACCGCAAACCATAACCCGCTCCGCACATCCCCCCACGCCGTCTGATAGCGCCGACGCTGCAACATGCTATACACCATGAAACAGAACACGATCGCCACCAGCGTCGCCCCCGCATTCAAAATGAACATCACCATCAAACACCCCGCCGCCCCCAGAAACGACGGCAACCAGTGCACCTTGTAGGTCGGACGATAGCTCGGGTTCGATACCAGCCGCTCCAGGCCCGCCACCAGGTTCACCATCCCGTAGGTCGTCAGGAAAAACATCGTGATCACCGGCGCAATCACGTCCAGTTCGCCGGCCAGCAAACAACCCAACGCCAACAGGAAGGTCACCACCAACGCCACCCGCGGCTCACGCTTCCCCCCATGCACCTTCCCCAAAAACCGCGGCACCACATGATCCGACGCCAACGCCTGCAGGGTCCTCGGCGCAGCCAGCAAACTCGCCAGCGCAGAAGACAACGTCGCCGCCCATAACCCCACAATGATCGCCGGCCCAATGCTCGCAATCCGCGCCATCACCAGCTTGTCCTCCACCAGCTCATCCCGCGTCGCGTTGTGCGCCAACGCAATCATCTGCGCCGCATAAATACCAAAGGTCAGCAGCACCGCATAAACCGTCCCTAAAGGAATGCTCCTCGCCGGATTCCGCAAATCACCCGACATGCTCACACCCGACATAATCCCCGTCACCGCAGGGAAGAAGATCGCAAAGACCGTCCAGAAACTCTGCCCCGGCCCATACATCGGGCCATAGTTCAACTCCGGCACCGCCACCGGCGTCACCCCGGAGAAAAATGCACCCAACGCCACCGCCAACAGGGTCATGATCAAATACTGGGTCTTGATCGCCAAACCCGCCCCGATCCACGCAATCCCAAATAAACCCACCAGCGTCACAGCACAGGCATGCGCCCGCGTAAACCCCGGCAGATACGCCTGCACCCAACCGTAAAAACCCACAAACTCCAGCGACTCCACAAAGCCAATCACGTAAAACGCCACCGAAATCGCCTGCGCCAAATAAAACGGAACCCCGACCGCACCCCCAATCTCCAAACCCAAACTCCTCGATATCAGGAAATACGCCCCCCCGGTCCCCACCCGCGTGTTCGTCGCAATCGCCGATAAGGATAAACTCGTCAAAAGGGTGATCGTGTTCGCAATCACCAGGATCAACAAGGCCTCCTTCAACCCCGCCTGCCCCACCACCCAACCCGTCCGTAAAAATAAAATCACCCCAAGGATGGTCAGCACGTTCGGCGTGAAGACCCCCCCGAATGTTCCAAATTGCTGCGCTCGTTTGGCTTCAGCCATGCAATGCCAGATCTCGACCGAACACCCCGCCCACCCCCGGAAACCCGGGCGGCAAGTCCGGCGCATCGTGGAAACCCCACCCGAAAATGTAAAGAACCACCCTCCTTGATGCCGGCAACCAAAGGGTCTACGCTCCCTTAATCGTGCCTGACCACCTCACCATCATCGTCCCGGTCTTCAACGAAGAAGACAATGTCCTCCCCCTCGCCAATGAGGTCACCACCGCCTTCGCCAAAACCTCACAACCCTACGAACTCCTCTTCGTCGATGACGCCAGCACCGACCTCACCCCCCAACGGATCGAGGAAGCCTCCGCCCAGTTCCCCCACGTCCGCGGCGTCCGCCACCAGGTAAACAGCGGACAAAGCGCCGCCTTCCTCACTGGACTCAACGCCACGGAATCCCCCCTCATCGCCACCCTGGATGGTGACCTCCAAAACGACCCCGCCGACCTCCCCAAACTCCTCAACAAACTCAACCGCTCCGACTTCGTCTGCGGCGTCCGCGCCAAACGACAGGATAATTGGGTCCGTATCCTCTCTACCCGTATCGCCCGGCTCGCCCGTAGCCTCGCCCTCGGCGTCGACTTCGCCGATACCGGCTGCTTCCTCCGCGTCTTCCACCGCTCCGCCCTCGATGGCGTCCTCCCCTTCAACGGATGGCACCGATTCCTCCCCGTGCTCGTCTACTCCGCCGGCCATAGCGTTGAGGAAGTCCCGGTCAATCACCGCCCCAGAACTGCCGGCGTCTCCAAATACGGTGTCTGGAACCGGCTCTGGCGCGGCCTCTATGACCTCATCGGGGTCGGCTGGCTCCAAAAACGCGCCCTCCAACCCGCCCCCCCAAACCCCCACCCCCCCCACAACCCCCCCCCCCCCCCCCTGCAAACCTCGCCTCCCGGAGCATTCAGCGGCAGCCACGGCCGCAGGGGGCGGGTCGTCCCGCGGCTGCACCCCCTCCCCGCAACGTCGATCCCGCCCTCAACCGAAGAAAAAGAACGCGGGCCGTAAACCCCGCTCCTCCCAGCGTTCATGAGCACCCAGTCGCCCTCCACCGCCAGCAGCCCCACAACCTCCCGCCTCCTGGTCGAGGGCATGAGCTGCAGCAACTGCAGCCGCAAAGTCACCACGACACTCCAAAACCTGCCCGACGTCCATTCCGCCTCAGTCAACCTCGAGACCGGACTCGCCTCGGTCACCTGGAAAAACAACGCCACCCCCGATCCACAGACTCTCCTCAGCGCCGTCCGCCAAGCCGGCTTCGTCGCCACCGAGGCAGACCCCGCTGACGAAACAACCGCCGACCAGGGCGCCTCCCGGCTCGCCGCCTGGAAATTCAATGTCCTCCTGGGCGCGTTCCTCACCGCGCCGCTCATCGTCGGAGAGTGGTTCCTCGGCCTCGGCCATAGCCCGGGATTCAAATGGCTCGGCTTCGCCTGCGCTACGCCGGTCCTGCTGGTTTGCGGCCGCAACTTCTTCACCGGCGCATGGCGCCAGCTGCAACGCGGCGAATCCAACATGGATACGCTCGTGTCCCTCGGATCCTCCACCGCCTACGCCTATAGCACCGCCGCCCTCCTCCTGGGCTGGCCCGGCCACCTCTACTTCATGGAGGCCGCCTCCATCATCACGCTCATCAGCGCCGGACACTGGCTGGAAGCCCTGGCCACCACCCGCGCCGCCGGCGCCCTCCGCGCCCTCATGAACCTCGCCCCCGCCACCGCCCGTAAACAACTGCCCGATGGCTCCGAATCCGAAGTACCCGTCTCCTCCCTCCAGCCCGGCGATACAATCCTCCTCAAACCCGGCGACCGTATCCCAACCGATGGCACTGTCCTGGATGGCCAGTCGGCCATCGATGAATCCATGCTCACCGGCGAATCCATGCCCGTGGAAAAATCGCCCAACCACCGCCTCTACGCCGGCACGCTCAACCAGGACGGACGCCTCACCATGCAGGTCACCGACCTCGGCGAAACCACCGCCCTCGCCCGCATTATCGCCGTCGTCCAGCGCGCCCAAAACAGCCGCGCCTCCATCCAGCGCCTCGCCGACCGCGTCAGTAATGTCTTCGTCCCCATCGTGGTCGCCATCGCCCTCTCCACCGCCCTCCTCTGGGGACTCGCCCCGGAACTGGCCCGCAGCCTCTCCGCCGCCCTCAGCCCGTTCCTCTGGCCCCCGCACCTCCCCGATTCACCCCTCGCCGCCGCCATCATCCACGCCACCGCCGTCCTCATCGTCGCCTGCCCCTGCGCCATGGGCCTCGCCACCCCCGCCGCCATCATGGCCGGGGCCAATGTCGCCGCCCGCCGCGGCATCCTCATACGAGACGGCCAGGCCCTCGAAAAATCCGGCACGCTCACCGCCGTCGCCTTCGATAAAACCGGCACACTCACCCAAGGTAAACTCAGCGTCACCGCCGACTGGACCGCCCCCTCCAACACCTCATCACTCGATATCCCCGCCACCACGCTCGCCCTCGCCAAATCCTCCCACCACCCCGTCAGCCTCGCCGCCGCAGCCTGGGCCAACACAAAATCCCAAACGCCACTGCCAGTCTACGCCTGGATCGAGGAACGCGGCAAAGGCCTCCGCGCCTCCTACTCCGGCAGCACACTCAGACTCGGCTCCCTCCGCTGGCTGCAAGAACAACAAATCGATCTCACCCCCGCATCCAGCTTCATCCATCAACACTCCCAACTCGGAGCCACGGTCATCGGCCTGTCCCAAAATCAAACTCTCCTCGCCCTCCTCGCCGTCCGTGATACCCTCAAACCCCACGCCCGCGAAGTCGTCACCCACCTCGCCAAAAAAGGCCTCAAGGTCTTCCTCCTCACCGGCGACCAGAAAACCACCGCCCACGCAGTCGCCCGCTCACTCGGAATCCCCGAAACCAGCGTGCTCGCCGAAATCGCCCCCGAACACAAAGCCGATACGATCCAGCAACTCCAACAACGCGGAGACCGCGTCGCCTTCGTCGGCGACGGCATCAACGATGCCCCGGCACTCGAACAAGCCGACCTCGGAATCGCCGTCGCCCGCGCCAGTGACGTCGCCCGCGAATCAGCCGACCTCATCCTCCTGAATTCTGATATCCACGCCATCCCCGAAGCTATCGGACTCTCCCAGGCCACGCTGCGCACCATCCGTCAAAACCTCTTCTGGGCGTTCTTCTATAACACCGCCGCCATCCCCCTCGCCGCCCTCGGCTACCTCAGCCCCGTCGTCTGCGCCCTCGCCATGGGCCTCTCCGACCTCATCGTCATCGGCAACGCCCTCCGCCTCTACCGCTGGAAACCCTAAGCCATCCCCCTCCCCCAGAAGCCCGCGCTTCCGAATTCAGTGCGTCGCTTTCTCTGAAGCCGCCCGCCCGTCCGTGCCAGTCCGTGTGTCCGTGTCTTCTCGACAGCCCACCCCCCACCGCCCTATAAGTGCACCATTGCACTCCCACCAAGGCTGCCCATGAAAACTCACGCGCTACTGTCCCTGTTTTGCCTCTCCATCCTGCTTCCCGCCGCCGCCACCCTGGCCCAGGGAACGCCCGGCTCACCCGGAAAGCCAATCGTGCTCTTCGATGGCAAAACGCTCGCGGGCTGGGAAGGCGACAAGCAGGCAACCTGGCGGGTCGATGAAGGTGTCATCGTGGGCGGATCACTCACCACCAAAGTCCCGCGCAACGAATTCCTCACCAGCACCCACCGCGCCACCAATTTTGTACTGAAGCTCGAGTTCAAACTGCTCGGCTCAGAAGGCTTCATCAACGGAGGCGTCCAGCTCCGCAGTGAACGCGCCACCCAGCCAGACAACGAGATGATCGGTTACCAGGCAGACATCGGCGACGGATGGTGGGGCGCACTCTATGATGAATCCCGCCGCAATAAACCTCTCATCACTCCCAAACCCGAGGACGCCGAACGCGCCGTCCGCAAACAGGAATGGAACACTTACCTCATCCGCTGCGAAGGCCCGCGCATCCGCACCTACATCAACGACGTCCCCATGATCGATTACACGGAACCCGATCCCGCCATCCCCCTGCACGGCCTGATCGGACTCCAGATCCACGGTGACGGCAAAGCCCTGATCCATTACCGGAATATCACCCTGCAACACCTGCCCTGAGTTCCCGGGCGAAAATCAACCCGAAATTATAATTCGCACACCCGCCCGAAAGGGCGATCTTGTTCACCGCTGAAGAAAGGAAAGGACAATCAACCATGGGTATATTCAACTTCATCAAAGGACAGGCCTGGGAAATCATCGAATGGCAGGATGACTCTCGCGACACGCTCTCCTACCGCTGGCCCGACGAGGATCGCGAAATCAAACGCGGCGCCCAACTCATCGTCCGCGAATCCCAGCAGGTCCAGTTCGTCTACCTCGGCCAATACGGCGACACCTTCGCCCCGGGCAAACACTCGCTGGTAACCGATAACCTGCCCATCCTCTGCCGGCTCAAAGGCTGGAAATATGGCTTCGAATCCCCCTTCAAAGCCGACGTCTATTACCTCAACACCCGGCTGTTCACCGGCAATAAATGGGGCACCGCCAACCCCATCATGATGCGCGACCCCGACTTCGGCATCGTCCGCGTCCGCGCCTTCGGCATCTTCGATTTCAAGATCACCGATCCCAAACTGTTCCTGTCCGAAGTGGCCGGCACCGACCACCACTTCCGGCTCAACGAGTTCCACGACACAATGCGCTCAAGGATCATCAGTGTCTTTTCCGACGCACTGGCCAGCGCACGTATCCCGGTCCTCGATCTCGCTACCCGCTACGGCGAACTCGGCGAGGCGCTGCTCCCGATCATCAACCCCCAGATGACCGGCAAATACGGCATCGAAATCACTAGCTTCGTCCTCGAGAACGCCTCGGTCCCGCCCGAAGTCGAACAGGCCATCGACAAACGCTCCAGTATGGGCGCCGTCGGCAACCTCAATGACTACGTCAAATTCCAGCTCGCCCAAGGCCTCGACCAAGGCGGCGAAGGCAACACCGCCAACACCGCCGCTCAACTCGGCGTCGGCCTCGCCATGGCCCAGCAAATGGCCCAGATGATGAATCCAACCCAAGGCGCCGGAACCACCCCGCCACCCCTGCCCGGAACCGCACCGGCTGCCACCCAACCCGCAGCCCAGGCTCCCACCATCCTCACCCCGGCTGACGTAGCCCGCGTGCTCGCAGTCTCGGAGGCCGATGTCCTCTCGGTGCTGGAAAGCGGCGAACTGAAAGGCCGTAAAATCGGCAGTGCCTGGCGCATCACCCAACCCGCGCTGGACGAATTCCTCGCCCACTAAATCGTCCAGCTCCATGCCGGAAGAACGCTCCGCCATCCAGAAATTCGCCTGCCCGTCATGCGGAGCGGATGCCCGTTGGACCCCCGCCAAACAGGCCCTCATCTGTCCCTACTGCGGCACGGAATCCCCGGCCGAACTGGCAGACGACGGCCAGAGCGTGAAAGAGAACGACCTCGCCACCGCTCTGCGTGGGCTCTCTCCCGACGAACGCGGCTGGCAGGCGGATAGGAAATCCGTCCGCTGCCAAAGCTGCAACGCCATCTCTGTCTTCGCCCCAGATCGCGTAGCCCAAAACTGCGACTTCTGCGGCTCAGCCGCCATCCTCCCCGTCACAGAAACAGCCGCCCCCATCAAACCCCAGTCACAACTCCCCTTCACAGTCAGTGAAGTGGAAGTCCGCGAACTCGCCCGAAAATGGTACCGCACCCGCTGGTTCGCCCCCAATAAACTCAAGAATAAAGCCCTCACCGATACGGTCCACGGACTCTACCTGCCCTACTGGACCTTCGACGCCAATGCCTCCGCCGACTGGACAGCCCAAGCGGGCTACCACTACTGGGACACAGAGCACTACACCGACAGCCAAGGCAAACGCCAAACCCGCCGCGTGCGCAAAACGCGCTGGGTGCCGGCATCCGGACACCTCGATCACTTCTTCGACGATGCACTGGTCTCCGGATCCCGCGGCGTCGATCCCGCTCTCCTGCGCCAGCTTGAACCCTGGGCCACGAAGGACCTCCTGCCCTACGACCCGGGCTACCTCTCTGGCTGGGTCGTGGAGCAATATCAAATCGACCTCATAGCCGCCGCCCAGCGTTCACGCGAGAAAATGGATGCCGAACTGCGCACCCTCTGCGCCCGACAAGTCCCCGGAGATACCCACCGGGGCCTTAGCGTGAATGCCCGGTATTCCAACCAGACCTTTAAACACATCCTCCTGCCGGTCTGGCTGCTGACCTTCAACTTCGGCCGCAAGTCCTATCCTCTGGTCGCCAACGGCACCACCGGCAAACTGGCCGGCCGCTACCCCAAGAGCTGGATCAAAATTACGCTGCTCGTGATCACCATCGCCGCCATCGCCGGCACCATCGTCGCCTTCACCCGCTAACTCTTCTCCAAATCCTCCAGCGCCGCCAGCAACCCGGCCTGGAAATAGCCCGCTATCCCCATGGCCGCATGCAGCGCCTCCTCACCCTGACCCTCCTGCATCTCATCCGGATCCGGCCTGCCCAACCTCACCCAGCATCCCACCCGGACATCATTCAAGACCTCCAGCAGCCAGTCGATCTGCGACTCCTCAACGGAAATCCGAATGCCATCCTCCACCTCGGACGCCTTGCCCATCTCCGCCAAAAACCGGTCCACCAAACCCAGGTTCCCCTGCCTCGATTCCTTCAGCGATGCAGCCAACATCTCCCGCTCCTCCCGCAGACCCTCCTCGCCCACACTATGACTCAGTGGAAGATGACCCTCGGGGGTGAGCGGATAGGCCTCCAGTAAAAACTCCAGCCACTCCTTCTCCCTCAAGGATAGCCCCATCAGAACCTGAGCCCCGTCTCCACGCACCATCTTCACTGCTCCCGCTCCATGGTCGCGTGCAAGTTATAGCGCTGCAACTGATGCACGTAATGTTCGGCCCGTTCCATGCTTTCCCTGACCAACACGCTCTTCCCGTTCCGATGCACCTGCAACATGTGCTTCTCCGCCTTGGCCTTGGGCCAGCCAAACACCAAACGGAATACCCGCGTCACGTAATCCATCAAATTCACCGGGTCATCCCAGCAAATCACCAGAAAGCCACCCTCAAGGGATGGCTTCAAATCCTCCTCAGTCGTGGTCTCCGGTAAATCAATGGTCGTTCCTGACATCGCTCCGCAAACGCTACGACTGAAGCCAGCGAAATGCCACCGAACAAACCCTCCCCCACACAAAGGGACAGACCTTTTATGCGTGGCGGACGTCAGCCTTATCGCGCTGACCCACATGAAAGCGCCACCGTGACGCACTGCATCCGCGCCACAATGTCTCCACAATCCGCAACCCGCAGCAGCTAACTTGCTGTTCACCAACCTGTTACAACCCACAACCATCTTGGCATTCGGCATGCACCATGTCCCCAGACAGCGGAGCGGTGTTGCTCACAGAAAAACCACAATGCCCCGCCAGACAATCGAGTAAGCGCCATGGATCTAAGCAAGTTCACTGAGAAATCACAGCAGGCCCTGAACGAGGCCCAGCAGGTGGCAACCCGCAGCCAGCACCAGGCCGTGGACGTGGAACACCTGCTCGTCGCCCTGCTCCAACAAGAGGACGGTCTCGTTCCCCGCCTGTTCGAACGCGCCAAAACCTCTCCCAACCTGCTGCTCCAAAAGGCCGAGGAAGCCCTGCGCAAAATCCCACAAGTCTCAGGCCAAGGCATGGCCGAACGCGGCATCTATGTCACCCAACGCCTCAACCGAACCCTGGTCAAAGCCCAGGACGAAGCACGCCGCCTCAAGGACGACTACGTCAGCGTTGAACACCTCGCACTCGCCCTGTTCGATGAACCCAAGGACTCCGCCACCGGGAAAATCCTGCGCGACCTCCAGATCCGTCGGGACGATTTTCTCAAAGCCCTAACCGATGTCCGGGGCAACCAGCGTGTGACCAGTGCCAATCCCGAGGCGACCTATGAGGCGCTGGAAAAGTATGGCCGCGACCTCACCCAGCTGGCCGCCCAGAACAAGCTGGACCCGGTCATCGGACGCGACGCCGAAATCCGCCGCTGCACCCAGGTCCTCTCAAGACGCACGAAAAACAACCCCGTGCTGATCGGCGAACCCGGGGTGGGCAAAACCGCAATCGTTGAAGGACTCGCCCGCCGCATCGTGGCCGGAGACGTGCCCGACAGCCTGAAGGACAAACGTCTGGTTTCCCTCGACCTCGGCGCCCTGATCGCAGGAGCCAAATTCCGGGGCGAGTTCGAAGAACGCCTGAAAGCCGTGCTGCAAGAGGTAACCAAGGCCGAGGGCCGAATCATCCTCTTCATCGATGAGCTCCATACCATGGTGGGCGCCGGAAAAGCCGAAGGCGCCATGGACGCTGGAAACATGCTCAAGCCCATGCTGGCCCGCGGCGAACTCCATTGCATCGGCGCAACAACCCTGGACGAATACCGTCAGCACATCGAAAAGGACGCCGCCCTCGAACGCCGCTTCCAACCCGTCATGGTCAACGAACCCACGGTGGAGGATACCATCTCGATCCTGCGCGGACTCCGCGAACGCTACGAACTCCATCACCGGGCCCGTATCCAGGACGCCGCCCTCGTGGCTGCGGCCCAACTATCCCATCGATACATCGCCGACCGGTTCCTCCCCGACAAGGCCATTGATCTGGTCGATGAGGCCGCCGCCAAGTTGCGCACCGAAATGGAGTCCATGCCCGAGGAACTCGAGGCCCTCGAACGCAGGGTCATGCAACTGGAAATCGAGCGGGAAGCGCTGAAGAAGGAAAAGGACACTTCAAGCCGCGAACGCCTGGAAAACCTCCTGCGCGAACTTGCCGAGCTCAAGAGTCAACGCGACACCCTCAAAGCACAATGGGACGCGGAGAAGCGCGCCCTGGAAGACATCCAGGGTCTACGCGAAGCCATCGAGCTGAGCCGCACCAACATGGAGAAAGCCCAGCGCGAGGGAAAACTTACCGAGGTAGCCAAACTCCAATACGGCGTCATACCGGACCTCGAAAAGCAGCTCAAGGAAGCCGAAGCCACCAACCAGCAGTCCGCCCAAAACCGGCTCCTGCAGGAAGAGGTCACCGCCGATGAAGTGGCGGAAGTCGTCTCCCGCTGGACCGGAGTTCCCGTGTCCCGACTCCTCGAGGGAGAAAAGGAGAAACTCCTCAGACTGGACTCTCTGCTTCACGAACGCGTGATCGGACAGGACGAAGCCGTGCAAGCCGTGGCCGACGCCGTCGTCCGCGCGCGCTCCGGCCTCAAGGATCCCAAACGCCCCATGGGCTCGTTTATCTTCCTCGGCCCCACAGGCGTGGGCAAAACCGAGCTGGCCCGCGCCCTGGCCCAGTCCATGTTCGACAGCGAAGACAACATGGTTCGCCTCGACATGAGCGAATACATGGAAAAACACGCCGTATCCCGCCTCATCGGTGCACCTCCAGGCTATGTCGGCTACGAGGAAGGCGGGCAACTGACGGAAGCCGTGCGCCGCCGCCCCTACGCCGTCCTCCTCTTCGACGAAATCGAAAAGGCGCACCACGACGTCTTCAATGTCCTCCTCCAGATCCTCGACGACGGCCGCTTAACCGACAGCCATGGGCGAACGGTGGATTTCAAGAACACACTGATCATCATGACCTCGAACATCGGGAGCCCTCACCTGATCGAGAATGCCAGCGAATCCGGGGAGATTTCGGCCAGTGTGCGCGACAGGGTATTGCATGAATTACGCGGGCATTTCCGGCCCGAATTCCTGAACCGGGTGGATGAGATCGTCTTGTTCAAACCGCTGACCCTGGCGGAAATCAAGCGGATCGTCTCCCTGCAGCTGGGGCTGTTGAATACCCGGCTGGAAGAACGTCACATCCAGGTCGAACTCACAGAATCCGCCAAGGACTACGTCGCCCGGGAGGGCTATGATCCCGTCTATGGTGCCCGTCCGTTGAAACGGTTCATCCAGCGCCAGCTGGAAACGCCGCTGGCCCGGAAGCTCCTGGCCGGTGAAGTCACCGATAATCAAACCGTCAACGTGGATTCCGGGACCTCCGGCCTGACATTCTCACCGACACCCGCAAAGGCATAACCCAGGCTGCCCCGGGAATATTGTGCCCCACCCGGATGCCCACCATCGGCCCAGCTGCAAGCCGTAGCAGAGCGGCGGAGCACAACCGCAACCAGCCCGCAGCCTGGTGTCCCGCCTGAGATGAAGCGTCGATGAGAGGCAAGCGACGGATCGCATTTAGATTGAGAGGGTGACTATTTCTGTCAGCTTGAAACCGTGAACGAGCTATCTATAGCTGATCGTCATCATATTGATGCGGCCGAGGGCTGGATCATGCTGGGCAATGCCCGGGAGGCACGATTGGAATTGGGTGGCGTATCCCCGGAAGCCCAGATGCATCCTGAGGCCCTGCGGGTCTGGTATGGACTTGCGGCGATGGAGGGTCTCTGGAGCGAGGCCCATACCCTGGCCGAAAGACTGGTCAAGCTTCAGCCTGCCTCGACCGATGCGTGGGTATGGCGGGCCTACGCCTTGCGTAGAATGCCCCAGGGCGGACTAAAGCAGGCGTGGAAGGCCCTGCTGCCTGCCCTGGAACAATTCCCCAGGGAATGGATCTTCCCCTACAACCTGTCCTGTTACGCCTGTCAGCTGGGACGACTCGATGAAGCCAGAGCCTATTACTTCAAGGCCCTCAGCCTCGGAGGCACAGAGGTTCGACGCATGGCGATGGAGGATGATGACATGCTGCCGCTCCGCAGCGAGATCTCTGACTCCCCCAACGCCGACTAATTCGCAGCCCACAGGACGCGGTGACGCGTTCAATTCAACGACCAGGTAGGCTGGTGAGAAGCCCGCCGGAATTAGCCGCCTTCAGGCCCGACAGATTCCCAAGGATGCCACTCCGATCCCCCGGCACCCCACCAAACCGGGGTTGAAGCAATACGCTGATGGGCTAATGTGAGGTCATGTTCAATCGCCCGCGCCGCACCTCGGTCATGATCGCAGCCTTGCTGGGAATCCTAGTGCTGCCCTTTTTCTCGGGCTGCTCTTCGGTGGCCATCCCCGAAGGCCTCCAGCCAGTTTCCAATCTGGACGCCACCCGCTACCTTGGCACATGGCACGAGATCGCCCGTCTGGAAAACCGGTTCGAACGTGGCCTGACACAAATCACCGCCAACTACACCCTGCGCGATGACAACCATATCCGCGTGCTGAACCGCGGCTATAACGCCGAAAAGGGCAAATGGGAAGATGCGGAGGGGATCGCCAAGTTCCTTGGCGACCGCACCGTCGGCAGCCTGAAGGTGTCGTTCTTCCGTCCCTTCTACGGCGGCTACCACATCATCGCACTGGATCAGGAAAACTATGAGTACTCCATGGTCAGCGGCCCCGACCGATCCTATCTCTGGATCCTCGCCCGCGAACCCCAACTCCCCGAGGCAACCTTGACCATGCTGCTCGAGCAGGCCCATTCCTCCGGCTTCGATACGAACGCTCTCGTGTTCCCATGAAGATGCTCCACATCGGCGCCATTGAACGCCTTGAGCGGGATACGCGCCGGGTCGCCGAGATCGTCAGCGTCCTCGTCAAATACGGCCTGGCGGACTGGATCAAATCCATCCCGCTGGGACGGGTGCAGGACTGGCTGCGCAGCGCCGGAGGACAGTCGATTCAAGACATCCGTTTCTCGGAGCGCGTCCGCCTCGCGCTAACGGATCTGGGAACCACATTCATCAAGCTCGGTCAAATGCTCAGCACCCGACCGGATCTCGTTGGACTGGAACTCGCGGAACAACTGAGTCACTTGCAATCGAACACACCTGCAGATCCACCCGAAACCAGTCGCAGGGTGATCGAAGAGGATCTGGGCAAACCTCCCGAAGCCATCTTTGCTTCCTTCGACCCCCAGCCCTTCGCCTCCGCATCCATCGCCCAGGTCCATGCTGCCCGGCTCCATAGCGGAGAACACGTGGTCGTCAAGGTGCAGAAAGCCGGCATCACCTCCCGCATCGAAGCCGACATCTCCATCCTCATGGCCCTGGCTGAGCTCGCAGAAAAGTATTCTGCCGAAGTCCGCCCCTACCAGCCCGTGGCCGTAGTCCGGCAATTCCACCAAACGCTGATGCGGGAACTGGATTTCAACCGGGAACGACGCAACCTCGAGGAGTTCGCCAAGAACTTCGCTTCCGACCACACCGTCAAATTCCCCCGCCCCTACCCACTAACCTCGCATCGACGCGTCCTGACCATGGAACGCCTCAACGGTATACCCGGCACTAACCCTGCCCGGCTGCGCGAATCCGGCGTGGATCTCGGTGACTTCGCCCGACGAGGCGCAAGCATGTTCATCGCCATGATCTTCCGCGACTCCTTCTACCATGCGGACCCGCACCCCGGTAACCTCATGCTGCTGGAACATGGAGTCATCGGGGTCATCGACTGCGGCATGGCTGGTAGACTGGAGGAAGGGTTGCGCGACGACGTGGAGGCTCTGCTGCTTGCGGTCGCCCAACGCGATGCCGAAGCCTTGACCGATGCCGTGTGGCAACTCAGCTCCGTCCCGCCATCCTGCTCCCGCGAGCAACTCAGCAGTGACCTGGCCGAATTTGTTGCAGAATACACCACACAGTCGCTGGCCGAACTGGACCTCAGCGCCGCACTCAAGGCACTGACCGAAATCATCCGCCGACATCACATCATCCTCCCGCCTGGCGCCTCGCTCCTGCTCCGAACGCTCGTCCTGCTGGAGGGAACCTCCCGCAGACTCAACCCCAGCTTCAGCCTCGCCGAAATCATCCAGCCCTTCTATGAGCGCGCACTCGGACGCCGCCTCTCCCCCCAAAGACTGCTCCGGCGACTGTTGCGCTCCTATCGCGACTGGGACCGCCTGATCCAAGCCCTGCCCCGCGACGTCAACCTCGCCCTGCAACGCATGCGCGCAGGGAAATTCAACGTCCAGCTCGAACACCGCCACCTCGACCCGATCGTCAACCGCCTGGTGCTCGGCATCATCACCGCATCCCTCTTCCTCGGTTCCTCCCTCCTCTGGAGCAACAACGCCAGACCCATGATAAAAGGCGTCTCAATAGTCGGAGCCGCAGGTTACATGCTCGCCGTGTATCTGGGCTGGAGACTCTGGCGCGCAGTACGAAAATCCGGAAACGTCGACTCCAAGGACTAAACAAACCCCTGCCCGCGCGAAGCGCCCGTCCCCCAGCTCCCAGCTCCTCCCTCTCACCTCGCCTCTCTCTCTGCGCCAGCCACCACGCCGGAGCACCCACCTCAAACCCTCAGCCCTTAACCCTTAACCCTTAACCAATCTCCAATCTCCAATCTCCAATACCCGATCTCCCATCTCCCATCTCCCATCTCCCATCTCCCATCTCCCATCTCCGGTATCCCCTCCTTTTCTATTTCGCCAGAACCACAGACCCGTTAACGTCCCCACTCGTGTCTGGTCCCAATGCACAATTACCGGAAGGTCTCGCTCCGCACGGGGTTTTGAAAGACCACTATCAGGATCCCGTCGAGCGGGAGAAACTGGTGCGCGAGCTGTTTGACCGTTCGGCGGTGGATTACGACCGGTTGAGCAAGCTGCTCTCGTTCGGCTCAGACCGGTGGTATCGCCGTCAGGTAATGAACCGGCTGGACCTGCAACCCGGCACTCGTCACCTCGATGTAGCCACCGGCACCGGGCTGGTAATCGAGGCTTCTTTGGCTGCAGGAACCCGCCCGAACCAAATCATCGGATTGGATCCCAGCGCAGGGATGTTGGGTGCCCACGGCGCGAAGCATACAGTCCAATTGCTCCAGGGCCGTGGTGAGCATTTACCGTTTGCGACAGCTTCATTTGACCTCGTCACCATGGGCTATGCCCTTCGGCATGTGGCGGATCTACGCCAGCTCTTCGAGGGTTTCTTCAGAGTCCTGAAACCTGGCGGCAAAGTGGCCATCATGGAGATCACCAACCCCAGGTCAGGGCTGCTCCGGCGCATGATCCGCTTCTACTTCGCCAGCGTGGTCCCCCTCCTGCTGGGCAAGACCGGCCGACAACGCTCAGCGCAACTCATGGCCTACTACTGCTCGACGATCGAGGAATGCGTGCCACCATCCGCCATCGCTGCCGCATTGACAGACGCCGGTTTTGCTCAGGTGATCACGCAGTCAACCGGCCCGGTGCTGACAGACTTCATCGCCCGAAAACCCGCCAGCTAAACTGCCGCTCTCACTTGATCGGCGTGGGCTTGGTCCGTTGCGAGGAACCACCGTTGCTGGAGTGGAAGACGAAATCGTCCGAGTTCGTCGCGCAACCCACCTCACCCCGCTTATTGATGGCAATAAACGCCTCTTGCGTAATCCGGGCCTCCGGCACCAGTTCGCACATGCGCTCAAAGGCAGCTCGGCAGGCCTCGGCCGGACGCATCCCCTGGCGCATGAATTCCACAATCGTAAACGACACCAGCGTGCGCATCACCAACTCGCCCACCCCGGTGGCTCCAGCCGCGCCCACATTGTTGTCCACATACAGGCCCGCACCAATAATCGGTGAATCCCCAACCCGCCCGTGCAGCTTCCAGGCCAGACCGCTCGTGCTGCAGGCGCCCGCAATGTCCCCTTTGCCGTCAACACAAAGCATGGTCACCGTGTCGTGCGTATTCACCCAGTTGTCGGTGTTGCTGTGATTGCGCTTCCACTCCAACCACTGAAGCCGCGCTTTGTCGGTCAGAAGATTCTCCTCAGTAAAACCCACCTGCTTGGCAAACTGCAGCGCACCCTCCCCTGCCAACATCACGTGCTTGGTCATGTCCATCACTTTGCGGGCCACGGAAATGGGATTTCGTATCCGCCGCAGAAAGGCAACCGACCCGGCGCGGTGCCCCCTCCCGTCCATGATGCAGGCATCCAGTGTGACCTCGCCGGTTTCATCCGGCCAACCACCGTAACCAACGGAGGTGACTTCTGGGTCGTTCTCGACCTGCACGACGCCCGCCTCGACGATGTCCAGGGCGGCGGCGCCCTCACGGAGCATGCGGGCACCATGGTTGACGGCGGTCCGGCCGTGTTCCCAGGTGGCAATCATACCGGGTCGGAAGGCTTCGGTCTCTGCACCAAGGGCCGGCGTAGCAGCTCCCGCCACACCCACCAACAGACTGTTCTGGAGAAATTCGCGTCGCGTCATAGCCATGTTTACTTCAGGGGATTGTTATCAACTGGGTCAACCGGCCATGTTTCCTCTCACCTGTAACCCCGGTGTGCAACGCCAAAATCGCCCTACTGCACCGCGATCTCGTACAGCATTCTCGCACCTTCCGCACGGTTGCCATCCACATCTGCCACGAACCGCAGCCCGCCGTCCTTGACCTCGCCAGGCACTTCAGCCAACCGACGTCCTCCCTGACTTAGCGCCCAGACAACATAACGCTCCGGATGATCCAGCTGAACGACGACCTCAGCCTGACCGTTGCGCACCAGACTGGGCAGTTGGCCCCACGCCAACAGGGTCTTCCGCTCCTCCTCAGCGTAACGAATGCCGGTGTTCTGCAAATCCGTCAGGTGTGTCACCAGCATCCTGTTGCTGCTCCGGATCGGTTCCCCATCGAGCGAACTCAGCCAGACCGTGGCATCCGCGCCGAGCACTTTGATCTCAACCCCCCCCTTCCCGGCCAGAATCGTAGAACCGGCCACGGCGTAACCACCCGCAGTGCGTTCAGTATCGAGCACCAGCATGTCTCGCTCGCCATCAATGGTGATCTCGCCGGTCTCACTCTGAAACACCTTCCTCGCCGGATCAGTGCGATTCCCACCCCCAAGACTCCCTGCCTTGCGCAGTATCCCGACAAGCTCCTCATCCTTGATGGCATAGGGATCCTGAGGCAGCGCAACCGCCTTGGGATATTCGGCCACCTTCGTGCTCCACTGGACCGGAAGCACGGCTGAATAATCTCCGGCTTCAGCCGGGCTCCGCAGAACATCCGTCCCCACACGCGTCACCCATGCTGCCCAATGCCACTGCGGATGGAGGTCACGAATGCGCGAAGGTGGATGGGCCAGGTCCGCCTCGGTCATGACCAAAGCCAGCGAACGGGTCGCCGGACGCATGTCGCCGCGCAGAAACAGACACAGGGAAGCACGCTCCGCAGCCTGACTCAGGGGGTCGTTCGCCAGATCGAAATAATTGATCGGTCCGGGCCGAAACATCGCCTCACGGCTGTGGCTGTAGGCAAACCGCCAGATGCCGCTCCAGTTCTGAATCGCCCCCATGGCCCCGGTCAGTATACCCCCGATCCCACGAAATCGACCGGGCCCCGAGTAGTTGTACTCGGTGATCGTAAAGGGCTTGTCCAAGAGCCGCGTGAACGACTTGCTCCTCCCGCCTGCAGCTCCGCCAGCTATGGGACTCGTGTTCGGACACCGGCTGGGCAGCCGCCACGAACGTTCCAAAAACTGCGGATGATCCACATAAAAATGATCGTCCACATAGTCATACACCTCCCTCGCCCCCTGATCGGTAACAAAGTAGGTCCATGAATTCGCATTGCTGATCAGTGCACCACAACCCAGCTCCTCGCGCACAAACCGCTTCATCCGCACCACCGTCTTTCGCTCTGTCTCCGAGAAAAACAGCACGCAATCACGGGCGCGCAATGTCCCGTCACGCAGGTTCGCAGGAAGCTCGATGTTCTTCTGTTCCAACGATTCCGTTGCCTGAAGTTCCCCACCCCAAACCAATTTCAACGCTCCCTCCCCATCATACCGGGCCGCCAACCACGCGTTCCAAGCCAACTTCCATTGCGGTATCTCCCTCAGATCCTTGATGAAATTGCCGTAAATACCTTCGTTGATCATCGACAACCAACCCAGTGCCGGCTCGGCCGCATAACTCCGACCGGTGTAGGGATTCACGTGTGCCAACAGGTTGCGGGCAAACGCCTGCCAGTTCTCGTAGGCGCCCTCATGCACAGGCACGAGAATCTTGAAGGTATCCATCGGCACCTGACCGTCCCGGTCTTCGCCAATCTCCCGATACGGCACCGGACGCGAAACAAACAGATCTGTGGTCAGATAAATTCCCCGCCGAATCAGCGCTGCACAAAGATAGTCGAGCTGGTCGAGCTTTTCAGGATCAAGCGTCGTGGACTTCGCCTGCCCCCCCACCAGGTCGCGCTCGTAATGGTGGATGCGCAAGGTATTGTAACCCAACCGCACCAGCCGCTCCGCTAGCTGATCCGCTTCTTCATGCGTAAGGTAATGCGCGCCGAAACATAGATTCACACCGTAAAAACGCTGCGGCTCGTTCGGCCGCTGCTCGAAGGCAAACTGGCCTTCAGGCGTAGCTATCACCCGTCCAAACTTGCCCGCCGGGGCATCCACAAAACCAAAACCCGACCAGTCCAAGGCTGACCCCGCCTCGATCTCCCGCTCCGCCACCACAGGAACCCACTCCTCTCCAGCCTGAATCTGCACCTCCGCCCCGCAGACCGTCAGCAGCTGCACCGCACACCCGAACAGAAGGAGAAACAACGAAACAACAACACAAGGTCGATAAGTAGAGGTGAGTTTGCTCATATCAGTCCTTTGGAGTGCCTGATCCTGCTGGAACGTTGATCCAAATGGAAGCCCTATACACCGCCCCCTCCCTCCTCTCCGCTCCTCCCTATCCTAAAAAAAAGGCACGCCGCAGGGGCGTGCCTTTCAAGAATCGAATGGTGCTGCGCGTTACAGCATGCCCGCAACGAGATCACCCACCTCGCGGGTGCCGTAGCCCATGCGTCCGGCAGCCAGGGTCTTCAACTTCTCGCGGGTAACGGTAATCACAGCGTCCTCAATGGCACGGGCAGCGGTGCTTTCGCCGAGATGTTCCAGCATCATGGCGCCGGCGCAAATGGCGGCCAGCGGATTGATCACGTTCTGGCCGGTGTACTTCGGGGCGCTACCACCGATCGGCTCGAACATGCTCGTGCCCTGCGGGTTGATGTTGCCGCCGGCTGCAATGCCCATACCGCCCTGAATCATGGCACCCAAATCCGTGATGATGTCGCCGAACATATTGTCGGTCACAATCACATCAAACCACTCCGGGTTCTTCACAAACCACATCGTGGTGGCATCCACGTGCGCGTAGTCACGCTTCACATCGGCGAACTCGGCCCCAACTTCATGGAAAGCGCGCTCCCACAAATCGAAAGCGTAGGTCAGCACGTTGGTTTTGCCGCAAAGCGTAAGCTGGGACTTCTTGCCAGCTTCAACATCGGCAGGCTTGAGCCCCCTCCAGGGCTGACCACCGCGGCGCTTCTGCGCATATTCGAACGCGTAACGCAAGCAGCGCTCCACACCCCGACGGGAGTTGATGCTCTCCTGCACAGCAATCTCGTTCGGAGTGCCCTTGAACACAAAACCACCCGCCCCGGTATACAAACCCTCGTTGTTCTCGCGCACGACCACGAAATCGATGTCTTCCGGCTTCTTGTCCTTGAGCGGACAGAAGCGATCGTCATACAGCCGGACCGGCCGCAGATTAATGTACTGTTCCAGCTCGAAACGCAGGCGGAGCAGAATGCCCTTTTCGAGAATGCCCGGCTTCACCCCAGGATGGCCAATGGCTCCCAACAGAATGGCCGGAAACTGGCGCAGATCGTCGGCGGCGCTGTCAGGCAGCACCTCGTTGGTGCGCAGATAACGATCGCCACCGAAATCGAACTCGGTGGGGTTAAGCTTGAAACCGAATTTCTGGGCGGCGGCGTTCAGGACTTTCAGGGCCTCAACCACCACTTCCGGACCAGTACCATCACCACCAATGACTGCAATGTTGTAACTCTTCATGGACATTTCGCTGCGTGAACATTTCCCTCAGGAAAGGTCGGACATGCTAATGGCTGACCGCCGTCTGGCAAAGCAATTCTACGGGTCAGACCACGGTCCGGATCCTGACCTTCGCCGCTTGCCGGCTGCCCAGCCGGCCAAGAACCCGCCTGAGTTCAGCTCCAAGTCTTCCGGCCGCAGGCAGACTTTGCCCCCCCACCAGAATCCGGTTCTCATACTCCTCCAACAGCACCACCCGCACCGACCGATGCACGCGTCGAAACTGTCTGTAAACCCCGGACCACCCACCGGATTCGGGCCGCAGAAAGTTGCTGATCACCACGCCCCCGGGCGCAAGCTTTCGCTTCATCAAACCCAGAAGAGTCCCTCCGCTCTCGATGGGCTTCACCACATCCCCCTCTGAAGGAACGGACAGGTCATCAATGAGCACCGGGAACGTATAATACTGGCGCTCCAACCACTCAACCGCATCGCCCTGCTCCCAGATCATATCCCCCGCCCATGACCAGCACACTTCCCGGAACAACCCGAATCCCGCCGCATCCAGGTCCACGGCCCTGACCGGAGTTGTAGAACTCAAGCAACGGAGCGGGGCCATCAGACTGCCTGCCGCAAAACCCAGCAACCCGATGGGATGATCCGCCCTCAGCGCCACAGCCAAAGCAGCCAGAACGTCGAAGACGCTGTGGGTCGGACCGGGGTGCCGCAGGACCTCGCTCAACACCACCCCATGCTGCACCAAACGAAAACCCCGCGCCGTCGACTCAACGGCATAGTCCATTCCCCTCTTGCCAGCTGCTTTCGGAATCACCACGGTCACGCATGGTATGTTTCTGATACCCGCAGGTCAAAAACCCGATTCAACAGACCGCCTGCAACAGCTGCTCGGCGAAAGCCTCAACCTCTCGTTTCAGGGAGGCGACGGCAATCGCCGCCTCACCGTAACCGGCGCCTGGCCGTCTCTGGAAAAGCTGGAGGTGAACCTGACCGGCCTCACGCTCGATCCCTTCCGCCTTCCTCCTGCTCCAGACCAACTCAGGCCCGCCGCAGAAGCCAGCCTGACGCGCTGCGAGCAACTGGAAATCGAAGCCGCCCCACTGCGGCTCGCCCCGGCAGGCAGTCTCTTTTTAAAAATCCGGGCGAACGGGGTTGAGTTCACCATAGCCACCGATCGCCAGAACCGCAACTGGTGGACTCCCTCCCATTTCACTTCTGGACAGGTCGCAACCCATATCAGCGGGAAGGACCTCGAACACGTCTTCCTCGAGAACGCACGACAGGCCGCCGCAGCTCACGGAATCACCGTGGAAGAAGGCCGGCTTCAACTCCGACAAACCGGGACACGGCAACTCCATGTCAATGCAGAGCTGTGTGCGAAGAAGCTCTTCGTCAAAGGCCGGGTTGCCCTTCAGGGAACCCTGGATCTGGACGAACAGCTCAATATCCGGTTCTCCGGTCTGGATTGTTCAGGCCAGGGCATGATCGGCAGCCTCGCCACCCAGTTCCTCCGCCCCCACCTCGCCACCTGGAACCAACGCACCCTCCCGCTCCTCGCGAATATCCTGCCCAACGTCCGACTGCACCACGTCGAACTGCAAACCGGAAACGACGACCAAATCCGCGCAACAGCAGAACTCGGAGGAGTCACTTAATCCCGAATCACGCTGCCAGCCCTCCACGTCCCTGACGGATTATCGATGCACGTGCGGAAATAATCCGTACGTGGATGCCCTGTCCTGAGGCTCGAATCTGAAGAGGCCTTACCCTGTTGAGCTTCACTGCCTAGCCCTGCCCTGAAGAAATCGCCACCCCGATCATCGCAACGTGTTCCGCAGAATCTGCACCGCCGCACCCCGCTTCTCCCAAAGGTCCATCAATGGTTTGGGAGCCTCCGTGGGTCCGAGCACGTACGAACCCAGCACCAGATCCACATCCCCGTCCGCATCAATATCTCCGGCATCCAGCAGCAACCACCGTCCGGTAACACATTCCTTGAATGTCGAGGCCTTGAACTCCAAGCCTCCCTGGTTTTCGAGGTAAACGAAGCTCTCACGAGGTGCAGCTGCATAGTCGGGAAAATAAGAGATGGCGGCGATATCCAGGTCTCCGTCCTCATCGAAATCCCTCGCCCGAACCCCATAACACCCGTTCATCGGATAGAACCAGGCCTGCTCAAACTGAAGATCCCCCCGGTCAAGCCAGAGCCGAATACCATGGTAACGCTTCGTGGGACTTTCATACTCTCCATTGTCGCCGCTGCAAACTAGGAGGTCCATACGACCGTCGGCATTGAAATCTGCCAGCTCGAAATAGCTGTGCCCGAATACCGGACTCTCTTGAAACACCGTTTCTCCGGTAAACCCGCCCTTGCCATCGTTAATGAGCAGGACCAGCATCTCGAGATCCTGCGAGAAAAGGACTGCAAGGTCAGGGTGCCCATCGCGGTTGAAGTCGTGCGCCACCACGCGAGTGGCCCCCGTGTGATCCGTCAATACATGCTCGCGGTATCCCCCCTCAGGCAACTGCTCGAACCATGAAAACCTGCCGGTCAGATTGCCAAACATGCACAGCACAACATCCTCCAAACCGTCCGCGTTGAGGTCGCAAAAGACACTCTGGGTCGTGCGGGGCAACTCACCCAGGATCCTTTGACGGTTCCCAAAACCAACCCCGTCCTTCTCAAGGTAAAGCAGCTCCCCGATCCAGTATTCGGTCGGAATGAAGCTCCCCAGCCCCGTGACATAATAGCCTCCCTCCCGCTCGGTGATGTCGACGGGAACGTTACCCACCGGGGCCGAGGATACAGGCCGACACGAGACGCCATCCAGCACCAGAAGCTGGCGGCTTCGGTCATCCCCCATGAAGATCCTGCGCTTGTCTGGATCAATGCGAACGAGCGAAGTGGTGGGAGGACCCAGGCGAACCTGTGGAGGGTCCGCCCGGAAATGCCTCAGCCCGATCTGTATCTCCGGCTTGGCATCCTGGGGAACCGCCTTTTCGGGCGCACGATCCAGATAGTAGCGTTCGATTAACGGCCAGTCGGTCACGGGCACCATCGGCTCTTCCCGATAAATCTTGCGCGACCTGATCAGCTCCCCTTCCGGCGAACTGGCATAATCCGGTTTGGCCACTCCCAAACGTGCCTTCATCCGCGGGAGTATCTGCTCCGCCCAATTCTTCCTGGTGAGCATGTCAGGCTCCACAAACAGGTGGCACATGGTGCAGGCCCGCCGTGCGGCCCGTTCCTCCTCGGACTGCCCCGGCAGGGTGTCCTCCCACCCGTCCAAGTCGACAGACTCCCCTGCCGGGAGCCGGCTTGAGGCCGCGACCAGCCAGAGTCCAGCCGCGAACAGAAGCCCAAACCAACTCGGGATGTGAGCATATTTCCGGCGCCGGGCGGCACACCGCTTGAAACTCAGGAACTGGGAAAGCACCGGGGAAATTCAAGCCAGCGCGCCGCTGACGAGCAAGCGCTTTCTTCCCGCACCCCCGGACCAGGAGGCCTGCAAGTTCAGGCCTTGCCGCCACTAACCCCTTGCATACGCCCCCTGACCTTTTCTTTAATCTCACCTCCTTTGTTGACCAGCATGACGGCACGAACCGCACTCCTGAGGCTTATAATCGCTGCAACCCTTCTCCTCACGGGACCGCACGTCTGCGCAGCTGAGGCTCTGCCTGATTTTCTAAGCCCCTTCCCGGATGCAGCCGGGCACTCCCAGATTGACCAGGCAGGCAAGGTAGTTCAGGGGAAGGATCCGTTTGCACCGAACACCCGGGGCATACGCATCATGGAGCCCCCAAGGCCGGGCTTTGAATTTCGCAACGGCGACCGTGTCGTGCTGCTGGGCGACAGCCTGCTCCAGGGCGAAACCGCGCTTGGTTACCTTGAGACCCGGCTGACGGTTCAACAGCCGAACACGCACGTGACTTTCCACCACTATTCGCATCTCACCGAGCATCCACTCGGTGCCACCAACGCAGGTGGAACCAACTGGCTGGAGAACCTGCAACTGCAGGTGCGACCCACCCAGCACACGGTCGCGATTCTGGGATTCGGAACGGATGCCGTCATGGCCGGACGCGGCAATGTGCAGGGCTTCCAGCAGAACATGGAGCAGCTCATCCAGCGTCTCTCCACTTCGATCGCCACCACCCGGGTTCGAATCATTCTCCTCGGCCCCATCAGTCCCATGCTCCTGCGCAAGCCCCCGGGGGATCTGGCCTTCAAGGACATGCTCGCCCGCCACTATTCAAACGCCCTGCGCGATCTCGCCACACGCTATCCCTGCGAATTCATCGACCTCGATGGCTGGAGCCATCTGGAACAAGGACTCGCCGCGCAACTCGAACCCGCCAGCCCTCTGCCCGAGCACGCCGAACTCACAGAAACACTCGAGCTCACACCATACGGCTACTGGCGGTTGACCGTCGGCATCGAGTTCGGACTCCGTTGGCGGCCCAATACCTGGCGCTTCGGTTACAAGGAAGACGGCTCGCTTCGCGACGGCCAGTTCGGCATCGAACTCACCGATAGAACCCGATCCTCCACGAACATCACTTCCACCATTACAGAAGAACGCCTGCCCACCCCTACCCCACCTGGCGTCTCCCCCGCCGACCCGGCACCCCGACCGCTTTGCTATATCCAAGCCCCGGGCCTCGAACCCGGCGACTACGCACTCGATATTGCCGGGGAACGGATCCAGCAAGCCAGCGCCGAGGACTGGGCACGCTACCAGGTCATCCGCGAAGGACCGTCATGGAAGCAGTCAGAGGCACTGCGGCAATTGATCATCCGCAAGAATGCCACCCGTCAGCAAAACCCCACAGACTCCACAATCGCTTCCCTCGAAGGGGACATTTCCCGCCTGAGGCTGCCTGTCTCCCGCTCCCTCGAGATTCATCGAGTCAGCGAGCCGCAGTAATGCCATCCGCACACGGGAACCGGAACCCGATTCGGGTTGCAGATCCATCCCCCCTGCGGCATCGTGCCGCAGCTCAGTCCGGTCCACTCCCCCACGCGGTTGGACCATGTCCTTAATTGCAGAATGGGTCAGCACAAACGTCACGCAAAGGGTCACATCGGAACACCCGGCTCCAGTTTCGACCAGCGCAACCGAAAACTCCAGGGTCACGCCAGGTATCAGCAGGTCCTGCGGAACATCGTCGGCCTGACGCTGATATGTCCCTCCCTCGCCATCGCCGCACCAGCCAACTGGCAGCAGCACGATGGCTTCCAGAGCGCAGCCGTCGCACCTTCCGGTAACGGCAAGGACGGGTTCGAGCTCCTGAGCCCGACCCACACCGGACTCCATTTCACGAACCAGCTCGCCCTCGAACGCTACATCACGAACCAAATCTACCTGAACGGGGCCGGGGTTGCCTTGGGTGACGCGGACGGCGACGGTCTCTGCGACGTCTACCTCTGCAGCATCGACACCGCCAACGCCCTCTTCCGCAACCTCGGCGACTGGAAGTTCGAGGACATCACGGACGATTCCCGCGCCGCACTGAACCATCTCGCTTCCAGCGGAGCTGCGTTCGCCGACCTCGACGGCGATGGCGACCTTGACCTCATCGTCAACAGCGTTGGACAAGGCACCCACCTGCTGCTCAACGATGGCAAGGCACACTTCAGCCCCGCGCCATCCAGCCCCGTGAACCCGGGCAAAGCCGGGATGACCTCCGCACTCGCAGACACAGATGGTGATGGCGACCTCGATCTCTATCTGACGAACTACCGCACGGAAACCATTCGCGACCGTCCACAGGCAAAAATCAACGGGCGCACGGTAGACGGCAAACCGGTCATTGTTTCTTACGAGGGACGGCCCACTACCGACCCCGACCTGGTTGGTCGCTTCACCATCGCACCCTCCGGGAGAATCATCGAACACGGTGAAGCAGACCTCCTGCTCCGCAACAACAGCGCAGGCCACTTCACCCCCGTCCCCTTTACGGGCGGCACGTTCCTCAACAGTGAGGGCCTCCCACTCTCAGAACCTCCCTACGATTGGGGGCTCTCCGCCATGTTCCGCGACCTCAACCACGATGGCTCGCCGGATCTGTATGTCGCGAACGATTTCGATTCTCCTGACCAGCTCTGGATGAACGACGGCACCGGCCGGTTCCGCCAGGCCCCAAAACTCGCACTGCGCCATACCAGCATCTTTTCCATGGGAGTCGACTTCGGCGACCTGAACCGCGACGGCCACGACGATATCATCGTTTCCGACATGATGATGCAAACCCACGCTGGCAAACAGCTCCGCATCGGCGACGTGCCTCCAGTCGTGCTGGAGATCGGAGTGATCGAGGACCGGCCCCAATACTCCGCCAACACCCTGCAACTCAACCGCGGCGACGGCACCTTCGCAGAGGTGGCCCACTTCGCACATGCGGAGGCCTCGGGCTGGACCTGGTGCCCGGTGCTGCTGGACATTGATCTCGACGGTTATGAGGACGTCATCTTCCCCACCGGCCACGAGCGGGACATGATGAATGCGGATGTCATCGAGGAAGCGGAGGCAGCCAAGTCCGCAGGCAACCTCACCCGCCTTGAGCAGCTCTATCTGCGGGCGCGGTTCGATCGTTTTGATACGCCCAACGTCGCCTTCCGTAACCGGGGCAATCTCCAGTTTGAAGACTTCAGCGACCGTTGGGGTTTCACTGCAGGCGAAGTCTCGCAGGGCATTGCGCTCGGTGATCTTGACAACGACGGCGACCTGGATGTGGTGGTCAACAACCTGAACGGACCCGCGAGTATTTACCGCAACGGAAGCAGTGCCCCACGCATCGCAGTATGCCTGAAGGGCCTCGCACCCAATACCCGGGGTATCGGCGCCCGGATACAGGTGGATGGCGGACCCGTAAAGCAACAAAGCCAGGAGATCACCGCAGGCGGACGCTACCTCTCAAGCGACGAAGCCCTGCGCGTTTTCGCAGCCACCCGTTCTCAAAATGCCCCCCACAAAATCCAAGTCCTCTGGCCCAGCGGCAGGACATCGGTTGTTCACAACGCCACCGCCAATCACATCTACCTCGTCGAAGAGCCAGCCACCCAACCTTCGACAGCAGAACCCTCTCCCCCAACACACACCTGGTTCGAGGAAATCACCGCCTTCCAGCACACGCATACCGAAACGGCCTTTGACGACTTCATCCGCCAACCCCTCCTCCCCCGAAAGCTCAGCCAGCCGGGACCGGGCATCGCATGGGCCGACCTCGACAAGGACGGCTGGGACGACCTCATCATCGGCACCGGCGCCGGCGGACATCTCGGAGCCTTCAGGAATCAGAACGGCACCGCCCTCAAACCCTTCGATCTACCCTTCGTCCAACGCACACTGAACCGCGACCTCGCCGGCATCACTGTCTCCGGCGGAGTAGTGCTCGCTGCCTCCTCCAATTACGAGGACGGCAGCAACCAGGGCGGGTGGCTCCGTATTTACGACTTCAACCGCCAAGCCACCGGGGAAAGCGTCATGAGCCAAGCCGGTAGCGCCGGCCCGGTCGCCATGGCAGATGTCAACAACGACGGCATGCTCGACCTCTTCATCGGCGGCCGTTGCATCCCCGGACGTTACCCCGAACCCGCCGACTCGATCCTGCTCGTCAACCAGGCCGGCCGTCTCAAGGTCACACAAACGTTCGCGAAACTGGGTCTCGTTTCAGGGGCAACCTTTTCGGACCTCGATAACGACGGGGATCCCGATTTGATACTCGCTCAGGAATGGGGCCCCATCCGGATCTTCCTCAACGAACAGGGCACTTTTCAGGATGCCACGGAACAGGTGGGCCTGGCCGGCTTGCACGGGCTCTGGAACGGGATCGCCACGGCCGACCTGAACAACGATGGACGCCCCGACCTCATCGCCGGAAACTGGGGCCGCAACAGCTCCTACACCGCCTCCGCCAAAGGCCCGCGCAGGCTGTACTACAAGGACTTCGACGGCGATGACGTGATCGACATCGTGGAAGCTTACGTGGACTCCGGCACAGGCCGCGAATTGCCAGGGCGTGGACTGAAGCCACTCAGTCTGGCCCTGCCGTGGTTGAAGGACCAGATCGGCAACTACCAGTCCTACGGCATGGCTACGCTCCAGGAGATTTATGGGGATATGCTCGACGATGCCCCAATGCTCGAAATCCACTCGCTCGAATCCATGGTCTTTATCAACCGTGGCGGCAAATTCGAACCCGCCCCACTTCCCCCGGAAGCCCAACTCGCCCCAGCCATGGGCATCTGCGTAGCCGACTTCGATGGCGACGGGCATCAGGACGTCTTCCTCAGCCAAAACTTCTTCGCCGTAGCCATGGACCGCATGCGACAGGACGCAGGACGCGGACTCTGGCTGCAAGGCGACGGCCAGGGAAACCTGCAACCCATTCCAGGCCAGGAGAGCGGCATTGCGGTCTATGGCGAACAACGCGGCTGTGCCGTCTCAGATTACGATCAGGATGGACGGGTCGATCTCGTTGTCACCCAGAACGGAGCCGCCACAAGATTGTTCCGGAATGTGAAGGCGAATCCCGGACTGCGCGTGCAACTCTCCGGCAGCCCCGGAAACCCCGCCGTCATCGGAGCTGCCATGCGCCTGCTCTATACCAATAACCGCACCGGTCCCACCTGCGAGATTCAGGCCGGATCAGGTTACAGCTCCCAAAACAGCAGCACCCTCGTGCTCGGCCACCAGGAACCACCCACACATCTCCAGATACGCTGGCCCGGCGGCAAACTCCTCACAACCCCGATCAAACCCGGCACACGGCAAATCCGGGTCGATATCACCGGCACAATCGAGTCCGCCCCCTGATCGCAGGCACAACGTTCACCCCATACACAATGCCCCCCCTCGCAAAGCAAGCCGCCAGCCGTACCCGACCCCGCCCATCCCCGCGCATCGCCGCCGCCGTCGCCACCGCACTCCTCAGCCTGGTCTACACTCAGGCTGACACCAACCCCATCCCCTGGCAGGACCACGGCCACTACCGGTCTGCAGGGCTCAGCCCGGCTCCCTCCGATGCCATCGGCTTCTCCCTAATCCCCCAAACGACCTCCGGCATCCGCTTTACGAACGCCCTCTCCGATGACCGTGCCACTCTGAACCGCAACCTGCTGAGCGGCGCGGGCCTCGCCGCAGGGGACGTGAACGGAGACGAACTCTGCGACCTCTACTTCTGCGGCCTCGACTCAGACAACAAACTGTTCCTGAACATCGGCAACTTCCAGTTCCGCGAGGTCACCGATCAGCCCATCCTCCGGTGCTCCAACCAGGACTCCACCGCCGCCGCCTTCGCCGATATCGACGGCGACAACGATCTGGACCTTCTCGTCAATTCCCTCGGCCACGGCACGCGCATCTTCTCAAACGACGGCAATGGACACTTCGAAGAAACCACCGCCGCCAACGGTGTCGCCAGCAACGCCGCCAGCATGTCCATGGCTCTGGCCGATATCGACGGCGACGAAGACCTCGACCTGTTCGTCGTCAACTACCGCCTGACTACCATCCTCGACCGCCCTTCGACCCAGTTCAAAATCCAGATGATTGAAAGCCGGCCGGTGATTGTCGAAGTGGATGGACAACCGACCACCCGCCCCGAACTCACCAACCGCTTCGAACTCGCCTTCAACGGTGAGGTGCTTGAGTTTGGCGAACCCGACTCCCTCTACATCAACGACGGCAAGGGACATTTCTCGCCAGCCTCTTTCACGGATGGACGCTTCATCGACGAAACAGGAAGAGCTTTGACCTCCCCCCCGCGGGACTGGGGACTCTCAGTCAGGTTCCACGACTTTACAGGAGATGGAGCGCCCGACCTCTACGTCTGCAATGACCTTCACCCCCCCGACCGCATCTGGGTGAATAACGGCACCGGACGCTTCCGCGCCCTGCCCAGCCTCGCCCTGCGCCACCTCTCCAGCTTCTCCATGGGCGTAGACTTCGGCGACCTCGACCGCGACGGGGATGTCGACCTCTACTCGGTCGATATGGTTAGCCGTGAACCCCGCAACCGCAAAATCCAGGTCGCCGGCATCTCCCCGGTGTTCTGCCCGGTCGGGATCATCGACACACGACCGCAATATTCCCAGAACACCCTGCAGATGAACCGTGGCGACGGCACCTTCGCAGAGATCGCCCACTACGCGGGACTCGAGGCCACGGAATGGTCGTGGCACCCGGTCCTCGTGGACGTCGATCTGGATGGCTACGAGGACCTCATCATCCCCAACGGCATGCTGCGTGATTTCCAGAACTTCGATCTGGGGAAGCACGTGGAGTCCGCCGTCGCCTCGCGAAACACGCCCACCAGCGAACTCTCGAGAATGTTCCTCGATTTCGAAAGCCTCCACCTGCCCAATCTCAGCTTCCGCAACCTCGGCGGCTTCCAGTTCGAGGAAACCACAGAACAATGGGGATTCAACACCCGCGGAATCAGCCAGGGCCTGGCACTCGCCGACCTCGACAACGACGGCGACCTGGATGTGGCCTGCAACAACCTCAACGATGCTCCAGGTCTGTTCCGCAACAACGCCTCCCAACCCCGCATTGCGATCCGCCTCGAAGGCGTCGGCGCCAACACCCGGGGAATCGGCGCAGTGGTCCGCATCCGCGACCCGCAACTCGTGCAGTCACAGGAAATCATCGCCGGAGGCCGTTACCTCTCCGCCGACCAACCCACCCGCACTTTTGCCGCGACCTCCACCAACCTCAGCATCGAAGTCACCTGGCGGAACGGATCGCATACCCTCATCACGAATGCCCTCCCCAACCAGCTTTACTCCATCCGCCAACAACCCGAGGAACCCCACCAGACAACTCCGGCCCACAAACCCGCAACGCCGTGGTTCGAAGACGTCAGCACTCTCATCCGCCACCGCCACCACGAAAACGCCTACCAGGATTTCGCCCGCCAACCGCTCCTGCCCAATATGCTCAGCCAGCTCGGACCGGGAATCTCCTGGACCGACCTCAACCTCGACGGACGCGATGATCTGATCATCGGAACCGGCCAGGAGGGATCCGTGGCTGCCCTGCTCAATGATGGCAAAGGCGGGTTCGTCCCCCTCAACGCACCCCCGTTCAACACCACCATGACACGGGACACTACAACCCTGCTCGCCTGGCCCCAGCCCGGAACCACGCCCTCCATCCTCGCCGGTTCCGCCAACTACGAGGATGGTGCCGAACAAGGCTCCGTGGCCCTGCTGCTCAACCCCCAGTCCGATTCCATCGAACAGCCGCTGCCCGGCCAGATCTCCAGCACAGGCCCCATGTCCCTCGCCGATATCGATGCTGATGGTGACCTCGACCTGTTCGTGGGAGGGCGATCCGTTCCCGGACGTTACCCCGAACCCTCCACATCCCTCCTGTTCACCAACCACAACGGACACCTAAGCCTAGATTCCCGTTGCCTTGGCACTCTCGCGCACGTCGGGCTGGTCAGCGGCTCTGCCTTCAGCGACATCGACAACGACAACGATCCCGACCTCATCCTCGCTTGCGAATGGGGTCCCGTCCGTATCCTGCGCAACACCAACGGCACCTTCCAGGACGTCACCACAGAACTGGGGCTCCAAGCACAGAGCGGCTGGTGGAACGGCGTCCAGACCGCCGATCTGAATGGGGACGGACTGCAGGATATCATCGCTTCCAACTGGGGGCTGAACACCCATTACCGCGCCTCACCGGAACATCCGCGTAGGATCTACTACGGTGATTTCCTGGAAAACGAAGTGATCCAGATCATTGAGACAATCTACGACCCTCAACTGGGCAAGGAGGTCCCCGAACGCAGCCTGAGCCAACTCGGCCTGGCCATGCCCACCCTCCCCCACGAATACCCCTCCCATACTGCCTTCGCTCAAGTCGGCATCAGCGAAATGCTCGGCCCACTGTTCGATACCGCCGGCAAAGTCGAAGCCACCACGCTCCCCACCACCCTGTTCCTAAACCGCGGCGACCACTTCGAACCCCATCCGCTCCCCAAAGAAGCCCAGCTGTCCCCGGCAATGGCCGTCTGCATAGCAGACTTCGATGGCGACGGACACGAGGACGTTTTCCTCGGACAGAACTTCTTCACGGTCCAACCCTTCACCATGCGCAATGACGCCGGACGCGGACTCTGGCTGCGCGGCGACGGTCAGGGCGGACTCACACCCGTGTCCGGCGAGGAAAGCGGCCTTCAGATCTATGGTGATCAGCGAGGCGCCGCCGTCGCCGACTACGACCTCGACGGACGTGTCGACCTCGCCGTCACCCAGAACGGGTTCGAAACCAAACTCTATCGGAACACCCGTGCCAAACCCGGACTCCGCGTCCGGCTTATCGGCCCGCCGGAAAACCCCAACGCCATCGGCGCAGTCCTACGGCTCGTCTACCCCGACCAACTCGGCCCGGCTCGCGAAATCAAGGCCGGGGCAGGCTACTGGTCCCAGGACAGCCACGTGCAGGTCCTCGGCTTCCCTTCCCCACCCTCCTTTCTCCAAATCCGCTGGCCAAGCGGACTCGTCTCCCAAACCCCGGTCCGCCCTGGACGAAGCGAACTCACAATCCGTTACCCGTCCCGGTCCCAAACCGGAACGCGCCCCTAAACCATGCGCATCCGCCGATCCCGGAGATACCACCCCGCCCCGTCAACCCGCCGCAGCCTCCACCCGGTCTGGTTGCTGTGGATCACCTCGCTCCTGCAATCCCCCGCCTCAGCACAAACGGAAATCCAACCCCTCACCGTCCGAACCGGACCCTCCGCAGGCTTCACCCTCACGGCCCCGGCGGACACCGGAGTCGCCTTCACCAACCACCTCAGCGAAGTCAGTAACGCCTTCAACCGCAACCTCGCCAATGGCTCCGGCGTGGCCCTCGCCGATATCGACGGCGACGGCCTCTGCGACATCTACTTCTGCCGACTCGAGGGGGACAACACACTTTACCGCAACCTCGGCAACTGGCAGTTCGAAGATATCACCAGCAAAGCCGGCCTGGCCTGCCCAGGCCAATACTCCACCGGGGCCACCTTCGCCGACCTCAACGGTGACGCAAATGTGGATCTCGTGGTCAACGGACTCGGCACCGGAACCCGCACATTCTTCAATGACGGGAGCGGCCGTTTCACGGAACAAACCAGCCGACTCAACCGTAACCTCGGCGCCATGTCCTCCGCCCTCGCCGATATCGACGGCGACGGCGATCTCGACCTCTACGTCACGAACTACCGCACCAACACCTGGATGGACCGGCCAGCGGATCTCAAGGTCGAGGCCAAACGCGTCAATGGCCAGATTGTCGTCTCCCCGGCCGACCGCTTCGTGGTGGTCACACCCCGCGCCGGCGGTGTCGAAGTCATGGAACGCGGAGATCGCGACTTCCTTTACATCAACAACGGCAAAGGACAATTCGCACCCGTCTCCTGGTCAGCCGCCTTCCGCGATGACCAGGGACAAAAGCTGCGCGAACTGCCAACCGACTGGGGTCTCAGCGTCATGCTCCGCGACTTCAATGACGACCTCCTGCCGGACATCTACGTCTGCAACGACTTCTTCTATTGGCCCGACCGCTTCTGGTTTAACGAACAATCCTCAGGCTTCCGCGCAGCCGCCCCCCAGGCACTGCGCAACCAGCCCGTCTCCTCCATGGGCATGGACGTGGCCGACATCAATCGCGATGGCCATGACGATTTCCTCGTGACCGACATGGTCAGCCGGAACCATGCATGGCGACACCGTCAACGCCCGAACATGATGCAGGGCATCGTCAACCAGCCACTCGATGATCCCGCATCCCGCCCGGAAGTCCCCCGCAATACCCTGCAACTGAATCGGGGTGACAACACGTGGACGGACATCGCCCACCTCTCCGGTCTCGCCTACACCGAATGGTCCTGGGGTTGCGCCTTTCTCGATGTTGACCTCGACGGCTGGGAGGACGTGCTCATCCCTACCGGGAACTTCCACGACGTGCAGGATGCCGACGCCCTGCGACAACAGCGCGGCATACCACCCGACGACAGCGCCGAAGGACGCGTGCGATCCTGGCGAAACTTCCCGCCTCTCGACACACCGGTCCTCGCCTACCGCAACGGTCGTGACCTGACATTCGCCGACTCCACACAGGCATGGGGCCTCGGCCAACCCGGCCCCTGGCAAGGTATGGCTCTCGCCGATCTCGACAACGATGGCGACATGGACATCGTCGTCAACCGGCTCAACAACGTCGCCGGTCTTTTCCGCAACGATTCCTCAGCCCCCAGAGTGGCAGTCCAGCTCCACGGCCGCCCTCCCAACAGCGATGGCATCGGTGCCCGCATCCAGGTCTCCGGCGGCCCGGTCACCCAGTCCCAGTCCATCGTGTCAGGCGGACGCTACCTCTCCAGCGACCAGCCCCGGCGCACTTTCGCGGCCGGCGCCCCCAACGCTCTCCTGCAGATCGAAGTCACCTGGCGCCAGGGCTGGCGCACCATCCTCACCAATGTGCCGGCCAATTCCCTGGTCTTCGTCGAGGAATCCAACCTGCTGCCACCGGCAAGCTCGACGCCTCCGCCCCCCGCATGGTTCGAAAATAAAAGCGCCACTCTTTCACAACTCCACACCCAAGCCCCCGTTGATGACTTCGCCAACCAACCTCTGCTCTCCCGCCGGCTCAGCACCCTCGCCCCCGGTGCAACCTGGTTCGATCTCGATGGCGATGGATGGGACGACCTCCTCCTTGGCACCGGAAACAGCGACTCCCCACTCACCTTACTCAGAAACCGCAACGGGACCTCCTTCGAACCGTTCCCTCCCTCCGCCAAACCCGCCTCGGAACCTTCAGGCACGGGAATGCTTCTGGCAACCCGCGTCCACACGAACGCCCCCGCCGTACTGCTCGCAACCCAGCTACATCACTCTCCCGCCGATGCAACCAGACCTTCAGTTGTCTCAGCCTCCTGGAACAACAACACACACCCCGGAACCATCCTGTCCTCCACCTCCTCCCCCGGTGTTATCACGCTGAGTGACGTCAATGGCGATGGCTTGCTCGACCTCTTCGCAGGCTCCCGCTACTCCCCCGGTCACTACCCCAAAGCCGACCCCTCTTCCCTGCTCCTGGGCAGCCTGGACGCCTCCGGAAACCCCCAATTCCAGCAGCCTCTGCCCTTGGATGCCGGCATGGTCACCAGTGCAACCTGGGCCGATCTGACGGGAGACGCCCGCCCTGAACTGATCCTCGCGACAGAATGGGGCCCGCTACGAATCTTCCATTGGCAGGACAATGCCCTGCAGGAATGGCGCCCGACCGTTCGCCTCCCCGACACCTCAACCCAACCCCTGCAAGCCCTAACCGGCTGGTGGAATAGTATCGCCGTCGGGGATTTTGATGAGGATGGCCGACTCGACCTGATAGCGGGGAATTGGGGCCGGAACACACGGTTCCAACAGCACCTAACCAAACCGCTGCGCATCTATTACGGGGATGTCGGCAACAACCGCTTCGAAGTTCTCGAGGCCCAGTTCGAGTCCTCCCTGCAGGACTACGCCCCATGGCGGGACTACGATGCCGTGGCAGGTGCCCTCCCCTGGATCGCCGAACATCTCCCCACCTACGCAGCTTACGGCAACGCCTCCATCCGCGATGTGCTGGGCGAGTTCGAATCAGAGTTCAAATACCTCGAGGCCGCCACTCTCGACTCGGTTGTCCTGCTCAACCACGGCGATCACCTCGAACTCTCTCCCCTTCCGATCGACGCCCAGCTGGCCCCGGTCTTCGGCATCAGTGCCGCCGACTTCGATGGCGACGGACACGCTGACCTCTTCCTCGCCCAGAACTTCTTCAGCGTGGAACCGGAAACAGCCCGCTATGATGCCGGCCGCGGCCTCCTGTTACGCGGCAGCGGGACCGGCTCTTTCGAGCCGGTCGCAGGCCAAGCCAGCGGCATCGCCATCTATGGACAGCAACGTGGATCCGCGGTTTCTGATTACGACCACGATGGCCGCATCGACCTGCTCATTACCCAGCACAATGGCGAAACCAAGCTCTATCGCAACGTGACCGCTACCCCGGGAATCCGCGTCCAGCTTGAGGGACCGACAGGAAACCCCACAGGCGTTGGCGCCATCGTCCAGGCCCTTTACAACCAGCAACCCGGCCCGGCCATTCCCGTGCTCGCGGGATCCGGCTACTGGTCGCAGGACAGCTCCACGCCCCTGCTCACCGGAAATAACAGACCGACAGCCGTCCGGGTCCGTTGGCCCAACGGCAACGCCGTCGATTACGCCCTTCCATCCACAGGCAACTCCTTTACGCTCCACCCGAATGGCACCCTGACTCCAACACCTTGAGACTCCTCAAGAATCCGGTTTCCGGCCTCGACCACATTCTTTATTCTCCACCCCCATGAACTCCGGCCGCAAGAAACACACCAGCCCCCCGAAGAGGCAACGCGCTCGCGGCAGGAAAGAGACCTTCAACTGGACCGCCGGCCTGGGAGTAACCACCGCAATCGTTTTCGGTCTGGCTTTCCTGCTCCGTAACCCTCGCTCCAAACCCGCTCCCGCCAACCAACCTACCCCGCCGCCAGCAGCGTCCATACCCGCATCGCCGGAAGAACAACCCTCGACCTCTCCCGCCCCCACAACCCCAACCACACCCACAGCCTCAGCCACGCATCTCTCCCCTCCGCCTACCGCGCCCGCAGCCAGCCCCGAAGACGAAGGCGCCGCCCTGCTGGACCAGGGAAATCGACTTCTTCAACAGGGACGAACTGACGAAGCGCTGAAAGCATACCAGCGCGCAGCCGAACTCCTGCCGGATGACGAAGACGTGCATTACAATCTGGGGATTGCTCTCGCCCGCCTGAATCGCACAGAGGAAGCCATCGCCGCTTACGAGCGGGCGCTGGAAATCTATGGAGAATACGCCGAGGTCCATAACAACCTCGGAAACCTACTGCTTAAGCTCGGCAAACGCTCCGAAGCCATCAACCATTTCCACACCGCCATCGAATCTCTCCCCGATTACGCCTCAGCCCATAATAACCTCGGCAACGCGCTGCTGATGGATGGCGAGATCCAGGCCGCCAGCCAACACTTCCTCACCGCATCAGAACTCGAGCCCGAGTATTGGCAAGCGCACTACAACCTCGCCAATGCCCTCGATATGATGGGACAACGCGAAAAAGCCATCGCCGAGTTCTCAACTGTCGTGCGTTTGAAGCCGGACTTCGAACCTGCTAAACAGGCTCTGGCCAAACTCCAAAACCAGCCCTCCACACCTCAAGAGTAGGACGCGTTCACGGCAGCCCGGCATCCCCCATCGCGGGATGCCGCCATTGAATTCGGAGAAGCAGAATTCACCGATCCCGGGATCGGGATCGAACCCAAAGCGGGGCCCTGGTGTCATGATTTATGAGTCAACGACTCAAACCACCATCCACTCCCACCACCACCTCATCGACGTCCGGGGGAACCTCTGTCTCGGTCACGTTCCCGCCAGGCCAACGAATCGAAACCCCCTCCAGCCTCTTCCCTCCTGCACTGAGGATTAACACAGCGCTGTCCTGCGAGCCGTAACCCGAACCAGCCATCACGACTTGGGCCGGCCCCATCACCCCACTGAACACGCCACGAACCACAGCCCCGACTGCATAAGGGTTACCCCTCGGACCGGAGAGCCGCACCCGCACACCGGGCCGCGCCGTCTCATTGTGGAACAGGCCCATCGCACCGCCGTTCTGCGCCACCGCCAGATCCATTCGACCGTCCTTGTCGTAGTCCCCCAAAGCACTGCCACGTTGATCGCCATAGAGAAGAACGCCCGATTCCCTTGAAGTCATCGCCTTGAAACCTCCTCGCCCATCCCCAACCAGCACCAAGCCCTGTCCAGCCTCCATACGCTTGAACTCAGGCTGGGTCGCAGTCAGGTTCTGCCCCAGAAAAAGGTCCTGGTCGCCGTCACCATCCAAATCCCCCACGCTGACCCCGAACACAACAGATTGCTGCGCCTCACCCGGCAGGGATCGCACCTCAAACCGGTTGCCTTGGTTCAAAAAAACCGAGGATGCCAAGGTAGTCGCAGACACCTCGGACGCCCGTGCAAAGTCATCGCCCAGGAGGTTCTCAATCGTCGACTCAGCATACGCTTTCCGGCTGTTAAAACGGGCCCGGATGCCCGGCAGCGCGGCACCAACGACATCCAGATCCCGCCGCGGAGCCAGACCCAGCCCCTCAACTTCATACACCTCGATGCAGTCTATCAGCCCGCGACCTTCGAAGTCACCATACACCAGGCGTAACGGCTCACTCTCCGAGGCCTTGTACGGACTGTTCAAACCCCAATTACCCGCCACGAAATCAAGCCTCCCGTCCCCATTAAAATCCCCCACTCCCAGCCCGGCCCACAACCCCTTGTAACCCTCCAAACCCCACTCCGCAGTCGCATCCCTCAACCGGCCACGGTCATTCAAAAACAGGTTGACCGCACCCCACTCACAGGCCACCAGCAAATCGCTAAATCCGTTCCCGTCCACGTCCGCCCAACATGCCGCTGTGACCATCCCCAGCTGGTGAAACAACACCTCGGTCCCGGCATCCAGCACCAGTCTGCCGTGCTCCTGTCGATACAACCTCGAAAACACCGGCTCCGGATAACGTCCCGGCTTCCATCGCCCACCCACAAAAACATCGAGATCGCCGTCGCCCTCCACATCCGCCACGGCCACCGGCCCGGCACAAACATCCCAACTCTCCACCAGCTCCGGACCATGCACCTGACCGTCCATAATAGATACAAAACCAACCCCACCCGACACAGTGTCGCCCGCTACCGGATTTGCCATGCCCACGAGCAAATGTAGCTCCCCGCCATCGGTGGTCCATGAGGCCACCCCCATGCCGTCCCCCATCAAGACATCATCCCCATGGGGAAGCGCGACAAACTCCCGCCCCGCATCATCCCATCGCATCACCACAACCTCCCCACCCATATCCCCGGGCAACACCAACTCCTCAACATCATCGCCATCCAGGTCGACCCATCCCACTCCCGCCCCCAGCCGGCTAAGTTGATACGGAAGCAGCGGTTGCTGCAGGAAGTCGTCAAAGGACACCTCCTGATGCCGTGCGGGAAGCTGCTCGCTCACATCCGAAAAAAGCGATCTTCCGGCAAAGACCGCTTCGCCCGGAACAACCGCCTTCACCGCGTTGAGCATCGCCGGTTCCGTGATCTCGTAGAGCCGATTGACCGGCACGTCCGCCAGCACACTGCGAACACCGCTTCGCCAGATCACCTCAATGCTGACCTTGGACGCCTTTCCCGCCGCAAACACCTTCAACGGCTGGTCCCCTGCCATATAACGGCCGCCTGCCAACATCTCCTGCTCCTGAATTGTCGGACCACCTGAAACCCGGATCCGCGCGCCGATCCCCTGCGTGTTCGGAGCCTTGCCGCGCAGCCTCACAGCCACCCTCCCTGCCGAGGCATCGTTCCGCAAAACTAAGGCCTCCTCCTGAAAGCAATTCACCACCACGTCCAGATCGCCATCGCCATCCAAATCACCTGTGGCCATGCCGTGAGAAATGCGACGCGAGTTAAACCCCCATCTGTCACCAACCTCCTCAAAGGTAAGATCACCGCTGTTGCGGTAAGCCAGGTTCTTGGTAGCCAACCGTTCAAACAACAAGGTGGTCTGCCTTGACTCCGCCACCCCCAACCGCCCCATGTTGCGAATCCTCTCGCGGGTGTCCATGTCATCCGAGTTGTGCGGATGTCCGTTGCTAATCAGCAAATCTTCCCATCCATCCAGATCCACATCCAGATTCAGGCAACTCCACGCCCATTCCGACCCCGCCACACCCGCATACCAGGCCAGCTCGGCGTAAGTCCCGTCACCCCTTGCGCGCAACAAAACATTCCGCCGTTCCTGCTCCCGCATCCTGTCATCCCCCGGCAACCGCAACTGCTCATGCATGTTCCCCTTCTGCGTCAGAACATAAACGTGCTCACGGCTCAACATGTCCGTGGCAAACAGGTCCACCAAGCCGTCCCGATCAAAATCCCCACCCGCCACGGACATCGAGAAATAAGGGGTCGTACGGATAGCCTGGGTCGGGATCGCCCGAAAGCGTCCCCCACCGTCATTGATCCAGAACCGATCCGGCCCCGAAGCGTCACTGCATACATAAATGTCCGGAGCACCATCCCCGTTGAAGTCCTGCATCAGGACGCTGAGGCTCTGGTCCCACGGACCATCCTCCAGTGGATTTCCCTCCTCATCCAGAAATGCCCCCTCGGTCCACGCCACCGGACTGAACCGCCCCGCTGCATCGTTCAGATACAACACGTCCTGCTCGCCCAGCTCGAAAATCTTGTCGCCAATGATCTGAATGCGCTTGGCATAACGGCCCGTCGCAACCCGGCGACCGTTAACCACCCGAAAGCTCAGCCTGCCGCCACTGCGCAGAATGGAGTCCACTCCGTAATTGGCCACATACAAATCCAAATCCCCATCACCATCCACGTCCGCCAATGCCATGGAAGTGCTGCCCAACTTGGATGCCAACCCGCTCGCCGCTGTGACATCCTTAAACACCCCGCGACCATCATTCAGCAGCAATGCGTTGGGCCCACCCATCGAGTTCACCAGAAGATCCAAATCCCCGTCCCCGTCGACATCCGCGAAAACAGCCGCGGTCGAAGTCTGCCCCACGCACCCCACCCCCGCCCTGCTCGTGACATCCTCAAACCGCCAACCGCCCAAGTTGCGGTAGAGCACCGACGAACCCTCCAACCCACAAAGAAAAATGTCACACCGCCCATCCCCATCGTAATCCCCCAAGGCTACCCCGGACCCGTTGAGCAAGTTGATGTTCTCGAGATACCTCGACTGTGCGAGGACATTCGTAAACAACACTCCACTCGACTCTCCGGAGACTTCCGCAAACCCCGCACCCCTCCCCCCATGAATGGCCAACGGCGCGGACCGATACCCTTCTCCTTCCACCCATTCAGATCCAGTGACCCCGACACAGGCCAGGCACAAACCGCCCAGCACAGCCAACCCTCCATAAAGTCGAGAGAGAGCATCTGAACATCGGGTCACGGTCCGCATGGCAAGGACGCCGACTCTATGCGCTGTAGCAGCCAACCGCAAGCGACCGTGCAAGGAGCGGCGATAGAGATCGGAAGCCAGAGGGCAAGGGTAAACAAACAGAACGCGCACCGAACCCTCTGTCTGGTCCTCTCCGAGTTCCAAGCTTTGGGCGACAGCCCGGCAAGAACCCAGCCACACAAATAAAAAAGAGGCCGGGGGAAAATCCCCGGCCTCTGTGTGATTCAATCTAGGATCGAAACTTACTTCCGGATGCGGAGGTAAGCCGCCGAGTTGGCGGGATCGATCGTGGCCGTGAATGTGCCCGAGGTGTTGCCAGTGGCCTGCCAGGGACCGTTCAGGTTGTCTGACACTTCGGCCTCCCCGCCACCCGTCCAGGTCACGGTCACCGAGTTGCCCTCGCGGACAATACCGGTGATCTCGACCACTTCGCTAACGCTCGCCGGAACGAAGACCAGATAGTCCACGTCACCGCTGTTGTAGTTCCAGCGGATGGTGTTTTCACCAGCCAACGCAACCGTGGCAACGGCGCCACCGTCGTCGGTCAGGGCCACCAGGTTGTTGCGGCTCCAGCCAGCAGACCCAGGCGCGGTGAAGTTACCGAGCTTCTGGATCGTCTGGGAGGTCGTGCCAACACCGGCAGTCACCAAGCCGAGCGATCCGTTCAGCTGGTTGGCCGCGGTGCCGTCATAGGAGGTGGCAGCAAACACCCAGTAGTTCCCGTCAGGGAAGGTGCGGGTGTAGTTACCCCAGTCGCCGGAATCAACCCAACCCACCTTGTAGTTGGTGGTCATGGTCCACTCGCCCATGCGCTCCATGGAGAACTGTGCGCCAGCGCCTTCAGCCGCCATCGGGGCGTGGGTGCCGTCCGTGATCACGTCACCGGCACGATACACCGGGCTCTCCTGCGCCGCCTGAACGCTGTGATAGTCCACGTCGAACGTGGCGCTCAGACCGTTGTAGGCATCACCCAGGTAGGGCATCGTGCTGGCGTCAGCCACCGTCTGGCCACCGTCATAATCGAAGTCTTCCGCCTCAATCGCAAACACGCCGGTCGCCGTCACCATGACGTTCATCAGCGGAGACTGGGCAGAACCGTTCGGGTTGCTGACCGTGCAGCGATACTGACCGGAATCAGTCGCGATAGCTTCAGCAATGGTGAGCGAGGCGGCCGTCGCGCCAGCGATGGCCACGCCGTTCTTGGTCCATTGGAAGTCCACACCACCCTGATGGGTGATCTCGAGCGTGAAGCTCGATCCACCTTCCACGATCTGGCCGCTGTTGCCAGCCGGGGTCTTGACGATCGGCGTGAGGGTCGTCGGGTCGGCATAGGTGCCAACCAGGTCACCAGTCAGGGCGGAAGCCGTGCCGTTGGCCGGACGAGGATCACCGAAAACGGTCCAGGTCAGCTCAGCACCGTCACCACCGCCACCTTCCTGCCAAAGCACTTCGAGGTAGTACCTCTGACCTGCGGCCAGCGTGATTTCGAAGCTGGGCCACTGCGGCAGACCGTAAGCACCACCCAGGTCAGTTGCCCAAGTCTCGGTATCCTGCTCTTCGCTTGCAGCTTCCCACTGACGGTTATCACTCCAGTTGGACTCCGCCGCGATGAGCAGCTTGTTCGCCGGATCATCATCGGTGCTCAGGAACACACGACCGTTGTCGTCACCCGTGTAGATGAAGCGGTAGTCACCGCTCGTCGCAGGTGTCAACCAGGCATAGCCATGACCGCGATAGTTGTCGGCAAGATTACGGCCGGACTCGAAGAGGCCCGTCGCCCAGGTCACGTCAGGCGCGCCAAGGGTGTCGTCGTTGAAAGCGGTGATGAAATCGTCAATGGCGCCACCGCCGTTCCAACGCTCCCAGCTCACCAGACCGCTGATGAATTGAACACTGTTGAAGTCGATCGTGGAGTTGGCGGCAATCGTGTTGGCGATCGCAGCGGCATCCTTCACGTTGTTCACCGTAATGGTGTAAACAGTGCCGTCAGCCTGAGTCGAGGTCGTCAGGATCACCGCGTCAGCACCAGCCATCGCCGCACCGGTCACGGTCACGCCACCGCTGATGCTGTAGTTGCCCACAGTCGTCGCAGAAGCCGTGTCGAGAGGCTCGGAGAACATGATCTTCACGTGGTTGGGATCTTTGAAACCATTGGCTTGCACCAAGGTCGGGGCGTCCACGTCGCTGTCGACCGTCAGGATCGCGTCAGCACTGGTCACAGTGCCCTGGCCGCCGGTCACGAACACGCTAAAGGCCGCACCGTTGTCGGCAGCCGTCACTGCAGCGATGGAGTAGTTCATTCCATTCGCGCCAGCGATATCCGCACCGTCCTTGCGCCATTGATAGGTGTAGCCAGGGGTGCCGTCCGCGACCACCGAGAAGGTCACACCGCGACCTTCTTCAATCGTCTGGCTCACCGGTTGCGTGGTGATGTTCACCGCGCCGAGCGTCTTGTCGATGGTGGCGAGGTATTCACCCGGAATCGGGAGGGTCGGATCGATCATGCCGGTCGGGTCTTCCACTGCCACAGCGCAGTTGTCACCGCCGCCGCCTTCCTTCCAAAGCGCCTCGATGTAGTAGGCCTGCCCCGCGGTCAAATTAATCACGTTGGGAGTAGGCCATTCGCTGCCGGCGAACGTCGCGGAACTCTTCTCCTCCGCGGTGCTGCCGCCGCCCGGTGCGGTCCAAGAACGGATACCGCTCCAGCCGGTTTCGGTCGCGATCAACTTCTTGTTGGCAGCCGTGTCGTCGGTGCTCAGGTAAAGAGCAGCGCCGTCGTCAGCCGCCAGCCAGAAGGTGTATTCACCTGTGGTCGGAGGATAAAAATAGCCGACCAACTGACCGCCGTAGTTGTCGGCCCAGTTGGCAGCCGGAAGGGTGATGTCCATCGAGGGATCGGGATTCCACTCGAAGTACTCGGGGTATTGTTCAGCGTCCGGGCTGTCCGGAAACTTAGGGGAGGCCAACAGGTCGGCGACGTTCACGCCGCCGATATCTGTAAAAGCCTTGCCTGAAATGAATCCTTGCGGAGCCGCAGGAGCCGCCTGAACAGCGGTCGCCGCAGCACCAGCAAGAGCCACCAGGCAAATGATCTTGGTTAGCTTCTGCATAGTTACTGATTTGTTTGGGTTTGGTCCGCTTCCAATTCTTGTCCCATGACATATGAACGTCACAAGATTGGCGCTTGAAGCGGGACTACTGGGTTACTGTGGCGGAAATGTGCTCCTCTGCGAAATTCACGTCAATATATTTCAACCATTCACCCCTCAGGCTTTCCAGTCCACCCCTCCCTCCTCCGGATCACCCCTGCATGTGGCGATACATCATACAGGCTACTACTCACAGTAAGTTTCTTCAGCAACCCCAAGATCCCCTTCCCTTCATTCATCCCCGGACAATAAACCGGCTTCCCTAAATCTCCCGGTCATGCCAAGTTGTCCGCACCCAAAGTCACTGATTGCTAGCAGGTTAGCTAAGCCTCAGCACCAATCCAGCATCCCGAAAGTCTATGTCACGGAAATCAAGCTCGGGAAAAGCTCCCCACGGAGCGTCCAAACCTAAAGGCCCGGGGCGCAGCTGGCCCTACTGGCTGGCCGGCGCGGTTCTGGTAGGATCCCTCACCTACGCCAAGTTCTTCCGGTCGGATTCCAAAGGCATCAGCTACTTGGGTCAACAGAGGGAACCGGCTCCCGCCAAAAGCATGGAAGCAACTGCACCGGGGCAGAAAGCCGGCGTTGCGCTCAACCAGGGGACATATTGGATGAGTCAAGGAGACGTCACAAATGCTCTGGCCAGTTATCAGAAGGCCCTTCAGCTGGCGCCCGAGGACGCCGACGTCCACTACAACCTGGGTCTGGCCTATGCCCGACTGGGCGCGCCGGTCCAGGCAGAGGAACACTACCGCAAGGCACTGGAGCTCTCCCCCGACTACCCGGAGGTGCACAATAACCTCGGCCTCTTGCTGCAGCGCAAAAGCGAACTTAAGGAAGCGGAGGCTGAATTTCACGAGGCCATCAGGCTCTTCCCCGAATACGCCAAGGCGCATAACAATCTGGGCTCCTTCTACGCCCAGCAAAAGCGCCTGCCCGAAGCCGTCGGGTGTTACGAGAAGGCTGTCGAGCTGGATGGTGAGCAATGGGACGCCTGGTTTAACCTGGGTCAGGCCCGCAAGCAGTTGGGGGATTCACCGGGTGCACTGAAGGCCCTGCAACAAGCGCTCCGACTCAATCCGGACTTCGAACCAGCCCGGCGTCTGGTCAATTCTCTGCAGAGCCAACCCGCCCCCATGCTGCCCTGACCCACATCCGCGGGCGAAGCCACGCTCAACACGCACTCCTGCACAAGCCGAGGCAGCTCGTCATAACCCAGCTTCCTGAAGCCATCCAGGTCGTTCAGCACTGCCCTGCTGTCACGGCGGAACAACCGCTCCGCCGTCAAAAACTCAAAAGCCATCCGGTTCGCACCGTTCGATTCCCAAGCCAGCCGGGCGAGGATCTCACTGTCAAACCGTATCTCGGCCTGCGGAATGCGAACAGCCAACTTGCGGGCGGTCGCCAAATCAATGCCCCCAATTACGCCGCCCCCTTCATCGACCATCCGCAAGAACCCGGCAGCCCTCCCGGCATGAAAAGGAATCCGGCTCATCCGCGTTAGTTAGATCCGCGCCGCTCGGGACCGTCCCTGCAGCAGGTTGATCCCGGCAATGCGCTCGAGGATCACCGGTTGTTCCCCCTGCACTTCCAAGGCCTCATGCGCATAACGCAGCGATAAATTGTGGTGCCCCAGCTCCATCAGAATGTCGCTCAAGGGCAGGCACACGGACGCCCCATCAGAATTGAGCGAGGGCAGGAGACCTTCACCCGCCCCCAAGGGATGTCGGAACAGGTCCCTGAGAAGAACGCCGCGATGATACAGTGCCCTGAGCAAATGAATCCGTGTCTCCGGGGGAAGAACCGCCATCCCTCCAGCCAGCCGCTCACCCGCCCCCAATCTTCGCGCCCGGCTGCCAGCTCAACGCCCAGCAGCACTCGCCGCCCCGGGTTAAAGCTCATGATGAACAAGGCCGCAGCCAGCGTCACCACGACCGCAATCTGCCTCCTCAAGTCCGACCCGGGAGACTCGCCAGCATGGAAACCAGTCGACCAGCAAAGCCCTGTCTGGCTCCGGCCAGCACCAACCCCACACACCCCACGGTAACCGTAATGAGAAAACCACACGCCAGTCCGGAGTCCCACCCTCCCCGCCAATCCAATTCCCACGCCTCCCGCTGCCACCCCGACCACCCGCCGCGAATTCCGAGACCTGCCATGATCGCCAGCAACTCCAGCAGCCCGCCCGGCCTCCGGATCGCTCCGCTCGGAAGTCCCCCATCGAGGAATAAAACCGGCACATCGTGAAGGCTCCGCAAAGCTGGATCTACGACGAAATAGAAATAGCCCCCCAAAGCCAGCATCCCGGTCACAAAGCCAAGCCATCCCGAACCCACAACAGCCCCCTGCCCCGCAGCCGGCCCGCCCGACTGCTTCCGGCTATCAGGTTGAATTGGCCGGTTCATGGTTTGGAGGTCAATGTCTGCACCCGCGCTCGAGCCTGTGCCTGCCATGGCGAAAGTGCCAGACAACGACGAAAACATTCAACCGCCTCCCCACTGCGACCCTGTGACTCCAGCACAGCCCCCAGGTTGCTCCACTGGTCCTGGGCGTTGGGCAGACGCTCCAGCAAATAACGAAACTCGCGCTCCGCACCCTGAAGATCACCGACTAGAGCGAGATTCTCCGCCAGAAGAAACCGAAGATCCAAATCATCCGGACGCCCATTCACTCCTGCCTGCAGCGCTGACACCACAGATCTCAGGCGGGCAGGTCGCGTAAAGGATTCCAGTCTGGTCATGCTGTCGCGCCAGTAAGCCAAGTCCTCCTCATGACCAGCCTGCCGGTTGAACGGAATGCCAGTCATACGCTTCACCATCACCTCCTGCATGGTGTACCGACTGGCGTCGGTCAGCCCCAGCCACTCAAAGCAGGCTTCGGCTGAAGCCCACTCTCCGCTGTCCAGCCCGCCCTCAAGCCTCCCCGCTAACAACCCTGCCACCTGCTCTGCAATCGCCACAGCGACCTGGTAATTCCCCTCCGGCGTCAGGTGCACGTGTTCGTAGAAAAATTCCCGCCCCGGCACACCCCCCTCGCTGCGCTCACCAAGCACCTCCTCGCAATCCACCAGCCGCAGATCCTCGCCCGCCCGCTCTCGTGCCAGCCTCATCACCACCCCGTTCAAGCCGCTGTCCGCCCTGAAACGCAGCGCATCCAGATCCCTCGCCAGCCTGAAATGCCGCATTGCCTCGCTCTGCTTCCCAAGTCGCTCCAGACACTGCGCCAGCTGGAAATGAACCCCTGCATGCCCCTCATCCAGCACCAGAAGGGCCTCAAGCAGCGGAACCGCAACTGCATCGTCGCCCGCCGCGATCACTTGCATCGTCGTCTGCAAGAGCTCCTCTCCACGAGCACGCTCTTCCGCGCTCAACTCGCCGCTCCACAGCGATGCGAACGGCGCACAGTCACGCAGGTTGCTCGCCACCGTGCATAACACAACCGGCACCCCTGCCTCCCGACCACACCCGAGAATCCCGGTCAGGTTGGACTCAAACGAGGAATAGACCCGCGCCATTCGGGCGTCATCCCGCCCCACCTCCTGCTGTTCAAACATCTCCATCCCCCCCCACTCCTGCGGCCCATCAGCCCCGGCTCCAACCCGCGCCGATAAGGCAGCCAACGCCTGCCCCAAACGGGTGGCCTTCAACGCAACGCTGCCCCGCACCAACGAAAGCGGCGGCGACTGCATCCCAAACACAGTACCCGACCCGAAGGGTCCCACCACCTCGTTGTTGCCCATGTAAATCACCCACAAGTCGGATGACTGCTGCGAACACTCCTCCGCTATGGGCAGGATTACATGGGAGTTAATGGCCGTAAACGCGGTGTTCACCACCTCAAACTTCCGCCCCGGATAACGCTGCGCCAGCATGGCCTCCAACATCCGCGCCATGCTAAACCGCGGATCCGGATCGCCCATCGCTGCCGACTCCCCGAATATAAAAACCCGCACCACCCCCTCCGGCTTCCGGGCCCGGGCCGCAAACGGCCACGGGGCGCGGGCCAGGGATACAGGGAAAAACCTCCAGCCATACTTCGGGTTGTTGAGCAACATCTCCTCGCCCTGAACGACCCCAGGCAAAAAGAATCCCGGTGGATAACCAAAACCGAAGAGACGTAACCCCAGCTCCAACATCAGCAACAAAACACAGGGCACGCCCAATGCCGCCAGGATCCGCCACACCCAAACCCGCCTGCCAACCACAACCACCGCCCGTGCATGCTCCGCACCCGCTGCCGACTCAGCCGCACCCGCATTGGATTCCCCCCTCCGCTCCCGCTTTGATCGACTTGGTTTCAAAATGCCGAAAGCTCCAAAAGGAAAACCCGTCACGCCCGGATCAGAACAGGCGCTCCAGCGGCCCAGCCTTCCGTGCCGGCACCCAGTAACCCGTCTGGCCGGAATCACGCCTCCACCCCCCGGCTGCCAGCAACCTCTTGCCACTCAACCGCAGCAACCAGGCAAGCGGCGTAATGAACAGCAGAAACATCACCGTCAACATCACCCGCCCCATCACCTGCCCCATCGCATGACTGAACCGCATCGCTACACGATAGACCGGACGAAACAGCCGCGGAAAAAGACTGCCGATCAACATCACGGCCAACGAGAAGGCCAACAGAACCGCCGATGGCTGCGTGAACCCATGACGTCGCCAGACCACCACCCCGGCCAGCACCGCCAGAGCCCCGCTCAAGGCCCAGGCAAACTTCCTCCACTCACGCGGATCTTCCTTCAATCGTAATCGCATTGTTGCCTCAGGGTTGGCCTCAGTCCGGCACCGGATCATACTCCTGCGAAGGCAACTCCACCGGCTGCTCCGCACGACTCAGCAGGAATGAACCGATCGCCAGATAATCCATGCCGGTGTTCACAAAACACCGGTAAGCATCATCCGGGGCCGCTACCACCGGCTCGCCGCGAACGTTAAACGATGTATTCACCAGCAACGGACATCCCGTTGCCGCTTCAAACCGCTCCAGCAGGCTATAAAGCAGCGGGTTTTGTTCGGACCGCACGGTCTGGACCCGCGCTGACCCGTCCACATGCGTCACCGCCGGCACCGTGGAATGCGGATGCCTCAGCCGGTCAAACCCCTTCACCGCCCCATCCACCGGAAGCAGCAGCTCCCTTCGCACCGGAGCCACAATCAGCATGTACGGGGATTCCCCGTCCAATTCGAAAAACTCCGCCGCTCTCTCCAATCGGACCACCGGCGCAAAAGGCCGGAATGACTCCCGGAACTTCACCTTGAGGTTCAGGGTCGATTGGATCTTCGGACTGCGTGGATCCGCCAGAATCGAACGGTTGCCCAAGGCGCGCGGGCCAAATTCCAAACGTCCCTGAAACCATCCGACAATTTTCTCCTCCTGCAGAATTCGCACCACCTCGGCCTGCATCTCCTCCTGGTCCAAACGACGGTACACCGCACCGTGCTGGCGCAGGACTTCCTCAATTTCCTCATCCCCATAAGACGGACCCAGCAGCGCAGCCTGCATGCAATCCGTACCCTGCACCACCCGCTTGGGGCGCCCGTCATCACCAGCCCCCGGCGGCCCCTCATACCAAGCCGTCAGCGCCGCACCCAAGGCGCCGCCAGCATCACCCGCCGCAGGTTGAATCCATAGGCCTTCGAGGCCAGCCTCCCTGAGAATGCGGCCGTTGGCCACACAGTTCAGGGCCACACCACCCGCAAGACACAAATGGCGGCTGCCGATTCTCTCGCACGCGTGTCGCGCCAGCCCGAGCAACACTTCCTCTGCAACCGCCTGAATGGAACGTGCAACGTCAGCATGCCGTTGCTCCATGGCCGCCTCAGGCTTCCTCGGTGGCCCCCCAAACAAATCATGGAATGCCTGCCCGCTCATACTCCGCCCTTTCAGAAACTCCAAAGCGTCCGGCAGCAAACGAAAGGAACCATCGGGCTGAATCTCAATCAACCGCTCGCGAATGGCCTTCGCATACCTCGGCTCGCCATAGGGAGCCAATCCCATGAGCTTGTATTCCCCGGAGTTAACCCGAAACCCGCAATACGCCGTGAACGCCGAATACAACAATCCCAGCGAGTGCGGAAAATTCAGCTGCTCCTCCAACACCAGCCGGTTCCCTTCCCCTCTCCCCACAGTCGTGGTTGCATATTCGCCCACACCATCCACGGTCAACACCGCCGCAGACTCAAAAGGCGAGGGATAGAACGCACTCGCAGCATGGGCGACATGATGCTCCGTAAACCGCAGCACACAGTCATCCCGCAACCCCGGAAGCTCGTCCCGCAAAGTGCGTCGCAGGTTCAGCTTCTCACTCAACCAACCAGGCAGGATATCTAAAAACGAACGCAGGCCTCGCGGCGCAATCGACAAGTAGGTCTCCAGCATCCGGGAGAACTTGATGATCGGCTTGTCGTAAAAAACCAGTTCATCAATGTCCCCAACCTCCAACCCCCCGAGCTTCAAGCAGGCTCCCACCGCATGCACCGGGAAGCGCTCGTCGTTCTTCCGTCGGCTAAAACGCTCCTCCTGCGCCGCAGCCACGATTCGACCGTCCACCACCAATGCAGCAGCAGAGTCGTGGTAATAAGCCGAAATACCCAGAATGCGTCGCATCAGTCTCCTGCCTGCCCCTACATGAAGGGATACATGAAGGGGGCCAACACCGATCCCGAACTGAAAATGATCAGCGCCGCCAGTAACACCAGCACGACCACCAGAGGAATCAGCCACCACTTCTTCTCCTGACGGAGAAAAACCAGAAATTCACGCAACAAGCTCCACATCAGATTTGGCCCCAGCCAGTCTCTTGTGCTGCAGGGCTGGAGAGTTTATCCCCGCTCAACATCCCCGGACGCAAGCTGGAAAGCAGAAATCCACGGTAGCCGCGCACCCAAACCACCGTTACATTCCCCGCCATGAAATTGCTGTTGGCCGCCCTACTGGCCTGGGTTACCGCGTGCACCGGAGCCCTTCCCCTCCGGGCCTCCACGCCGGAGGCCTGGCTGCCTCCCACCACCGTCGCCCTCGCCTCGGTGCCCAATGTCCCCCAGACTCGCACCCACCTGCAAAACAATGCGTGGCATCGCCTCTGGAAGGATCCCGCCATGGCCCCGTTTCGCAACCACGCCACCAGCCAGTTTGAACAGGACGTTCTCACTCCCTTCCGCCAATCAGCCGGATGGGACCCCGCACAAGCCCTGAACCTTGCACAGGGAGCAATCACTCTGGCTATCCTAACTCCGGCCAGCGGCAAACTCCAACTGGACCAACTGGAGTGGGTGCTGCTGGTGGACTTCGGAGCACGCATCGCCGAAGTCCGCGCGTTCGCCGATGCACAGTGGCCCTCCGATCCGGCAAACAACAATCCAGCCATCCGAACAGTTCCCCTCCCCAACATCCCCGCCTTCGGTACCATGCCCCCTGCCCAAGTCTGGATCACCTTCATAGACAACTGGCTGTTCGCCGCCAGCACCGAGGCTGCCCTGCAGGACGTCGCCACCCGCTACACACAACCCGAAAAACCAAGCCTCGCCAGCCTCGCCGCATTCCAGCTCGATCAAAACCGCTCACTGCACCAGGCCGACGCCTATCTCTGGTTCAACCTCCGTCCGTGGATCCAGTCTGTCCTCCAGCTCGCGGACGAAGTGGACGCCCGCCCCACCGATCCCAATGCCATCCCACTCCCGCCCCGGAGAAAGATGCTCGAATCGTCCGGCCTCACGGCACCCACCACGCTGTGCCTGGCAGCTCGCGAAACAGCCGCCGGCACAGCGGCAGAACTCTCCCTCGGAATCCAGACCGACGCCCGGCACGGCCTCGTTCGCATGCTCGCCCCAATGCGGGGAGATGCTTCACCTGCGCTCCAGGTCGGCAGCGATGTAGTCCGCTTCGAGAGACTCCGCCTCGATTTCCGGCAAAGCTGGAAAGCCTTCGAGACAATGCTCGTTGACCTTTTCCCCCAAGCCTCGAACGTGCTGGATCTCCTCTTCAAAACCGCGTCTCCCTCCGGAGAATCCAGTGATCTGCGTGAGGAGTTGCTGGGTCTCCTCGCCAATGATGTCGTCACCTTGGAATACCCCCCGAGAGGAGCCACTCCGCAAGCGCTCAGCTACCCTCCCATGCTGACGCAGCTCACCTCCACCAACGCAGACCAACTCGCCATCAGTCTCAAGGCACTATCCATCCTCCTGCCCCCGCCGCTCTCCAACCTCTCAGTCGAGCAAGCACGAGAGCATGAGGTTTACTCTCTCCCGCACCCCATAGGATTACTGAGCTCTTCAGACACCCCCGCTCCCCCCGCTCTGCTGTTCGCGGCGCAGAACAACAAGGTGGCGTTCACAACCGACCGAAAACTCCTGCTCGACTCCTTCGATGCACCGCAGAACCCGCCCACTCCGTTGGTTTCGCTCCCGGGACTGCAAGAAGCTGCGAATACCATCGGCGGCACAGGCCTCGGGTGGTTTCGCTTCGAAAACACGGTCAGGGCCATGCCGTGGAAACTCATGCGCATGCGACGGGAAAAAACCCTGCTCCCAACCTGGCTGAACCTCCTGCCCCAAGGCACCAGACTCACCACCAAACTCAACACCTGGCTGGACCCTCAAAAGCTCCCGGCGTTCGAAGAGATCTCCCAATACTTCCACTTCACAGTGGCGAACGCGGCCACGGAAAATGACCGGGTAATATTCCGCGCTTTCGCCCCCACCCCCCCCTCAATGCTCAAAACACCCACACCCGATGCCACCCCGGTTCCCGCAGCTACTCCCCCAGCAGGTGAACCGCAATAAGCCTCCGATGGGGATCAGTGCGGTGCTCCCATAGATAGATCCCCTGCCATGTTCCCAGCACCATGTTCCGTTCCCGAAAAGGAATGCTGAGGTTCACACAAGTCAGCGCACTCCGCACGTGAGCCGCCATGTCATCTGGCCCCTCCAGCGTGTGCACATAAAGCCTATCGCCATCAGGGACCATCCGACCAAAAAAGCGCTCTAAATCACCGCGAACGTCGGGATCCGCGTTCTCCTGGATCAATAACGAAGCGCTCGTATGACGGACCAACAACGTCAGCAACCCCTCCCTCAACTCGCTCTGACTCAAACACGACTCCACCTGTCCGGTAATCTCCACCAGCCCCCTGCCCCGTGTGTTAACTGAAATCTCGCGGTGCACCTGCCTCATCATGGACTCCTCCCTATTCCAGCTCGTTCTCCAATCCAACATCTGGCCCCACCCCATAGCGTCGGGCCTCGTGATAATGCCAGCGTGCCAGACTGCGCGCGGGTGGCGTTCGTCCCAAACACAAACGCGCCATCAAAGCGTGCGCCTCCGCACAAGATGCATCCTTCCCCAGAGCCCGGCGCAGAACCGCTTCTGCGGGTCCAGTCATGCCGTTGCCGATCAGGGCCCTAGCCAGCAACACCAACACCTCGCTTCCGGCATCTCCATCCTGTGCCGCAACACTCAGCACCCTGATGGCAGACTCCCAGTCCTCCGCAACAACCAAACTGCGTCCCTCTTCCAGCGGATCAGAATCCAGCTTCGCCACATCAGCTGTTTCAGCTACATCTTCCTCGATCCCTTCACCACCGCTCTCCCCCCTCGCCACCACCCTCAGGCGCTCCTGCAACTGTTCTGCCGTGCTCTTCAACAACTGCACTGTCTGTCGCTCTAAAGCCAAATCCTCCTCCAGCTTCGCGATGCGTCCGTCAAAGTCCTCCTCCCGCTCCCGCACCCCGGTGATACCCGGAGTCGACTTCTCGGACTGCGCCGCAAAACGGTGTAACGCCAGCTCCTTCTCCAGAACCCGTATCTTCTCCTCAGCCGCCGTCAACTCGGGCGTCGCCATCACGGCCGGCCTCGGAGCTAATGCCTCCCGCAGCTTGGCCCGAAGCTCCTCACGCTCGAGCTCCAGCTGGCGTAACCGGGCACGCAAAAGATCTTCCGTCTGAACGCCGTTAACCTCCTCCGCCTGCTCAACCTTCTCGCCATCCCGCACCTCCGATAGACGTTCCAGCGCAGCGCCCACGTAACGCAACCGGTAAGCCACCACCTCCGGATGCCACATGGGATTCGTGGCCTGAAAATGAAGCAGCCCGCCCTTTAAATCAGTGAACGCGCCCTGCGCACCTTCCCGGTCCCCTCGCGCTTCCATCTGCTCAGCCTTCCGAATACCCTCAAACAACCGCACGTAATCGTCATCCGCCCCCTCCCCCCACACCGACACTATGCCGACCAGAAGAACCAGAGGCAGGATCCCGCAGATGAAATGTCGTCCAACCAAAGACACGAAGACTACATATACAAGGCCTGATGAAAGACTCAAACAAACACGCGCGCGGCAAAATCTGCTTCACCAGCCTCGTTGACGCAAATTTCCTCACCATGTTAGCTTCCCGCCGTCAGATCCGCCATGAACGCTTTCCTCGAACAGCAGGTTCTGGTGCTCAACCGGCTCTGGCAGGCCGTCAACGTCTGCTCAGTCCGCCGAGCTATGTCCCTGCTTTTCGAGGGCCATGCGCAGGTCGTTCTCGGCCACCAGAACGGAACGTTCCAAACCTACGGCTTCAAGGAATGGCAGGACGTCTCCCAAACTTCACCCGCAGAACCGCATATCCGAACGGTCTCGTTTCGCATCCGTGTTCCCCGGGTTATCCTGCTCCTGTTCTTTGATCGACTCCCTCGCAAGGAGGTCAAGTTCACCCGCCACAATATCTTCGAGCGGGATCGCAATACCTGCCAATACTGCGGCCATATCTTCGACCGGGAGAATCTCAACCTCGACCATGTCGTTCCCCGGGATCGCGGTGGCCCCACCTCCTGGGAAAACATTGTCTGTTCCTGCATCCGCTGTAACACCCACAAAGCCAACCGAACGCCCCGCGAAGCCGGTATGCAGTTGATCCGAAAACCCAAACGCCCCAAGTGGCGCCCTGTCGCTCAGGTCAGTGTGGGCCTGGAATACGACGAAAGCTGGAGGCACTTCCTCGACATCGCTTATTGGAATGTGGAGTTACAGAGCGAGACCACGTAAGACCCCGCCTCCTTCAAGGGCATCACTCCACCTACGCCCCGCGCGGCTTCAGCGATGCCGTCTTCCTGGCGGACTCAATCAGCTCCCAAAATTGCGGGTTGTCCTGCAAAGCCTCATCCTCGCCAATCGGCAAGCTGGAACGAAACAGGAAATCCTTCACCGTATTCTTGCTGAGAATCCGGTGCACGACTACGCCCAACGAATGTCTCTCGAAATACACCCTGTAATCGCCCAAACGAAGCCGATGCAAGACATGACCACGACGTTCAAGCCGACCAAAGTTCTCCAATTCCGAGGCCATCATCTCCTGCGGCAAACCCCGAAACTCACCCAGTACATAGAGCTGCAATTCCTTGGGTAACTTGGACAATTCAGCAGCACTCGTGGGATTGAAGATGATCTGGAAGGGATACATGGTTCCTATTTTGAAGCCCAATACCGAATTGGTAGCGCGTACGGGAATCGAACCCGTCTTTCGGCCTTGAGAGGGCCGCGTCCTAAACCGATAGACGAACGCGCCACACCAACAACGCGGCGATACTAGCGGGCGCTTTTCCGATGTCAATCTATACAAAGCGAAGGGCCGCCTTTCGGCGGCCCTTCATGAATCGAGTTAGCTAAGGATTAGCTTACTTGCGGCGGCGGAGCGCCAGAGCGGCCAAACCAATCACGCCAAGGGCGATCGTGGAGGGCTCGGGAACCGCAACCAGCTCGAACCCAGCCAGACCGGTCAGGTTGGCAGGCAGCGAGGGAGGCGAACCAGCACCACCGAGGGTGATGGTGATCGCAGTGGATTCACCGCTGATCAGGTTGCCAGCCCCAGAAGCAGTGGCCCAGTCGGAGCCAGCCGCAGCGTTCCACGCACGGAGGATCACCGAGGCATCAGCGCCAGGAGCGACGAACGGAACGATGGTGTTGCCGCCGTTCACATAGCCAGCCAGCAGAGCGTTGCTCTGGAAGGCGGTCGGGGTACCCACGGCTTCGTAGGAGCCGCCGTTCATCACGAACAGCTGACCCACGTAGTCAGGGCCCAGCACGCCAGCACCATTAAAGGTGACCGGAGCATTGATGCCAGCGACAGTGACGCGGTTGTTGAAGTTAATCGTTCCCTGGGCCATGGCCGTCAGGACCGATGCTGTCAAGCACAGCGCGATTGCTAGTTTCTTCATAGGTGGTTGTTTTTTACTTTGTGTTGCCAACTCAACTGTCCTCTAACCGACATTAGTTACGGGGAACGGTGAAGTCGCGGGTCCAGGTAGCGGCCGCGCCTTTGTTCACCCAAGCAGATTGACCAACGGCCAAGGTCAGCGGGGCCGGGTCCCAAATGATGTCGAACACAGTGATGCTGTAGTTCTGGATGCCGGCATCCCAAGCGTAGAACACATCACCATCAACAGCCGGCCAAGCCACGCTGGCAGCCGAGAGGTCGGTCGCCACAGGAGCCACGGCGCTGAACATGGAGAAGCCAGCCGGGATCGCCACGTCTTGGGAACCTTCCAGCACTTCACCCACGAAGGTCACCGTCTTAGCCGCAGGAGCCTGCACAAAGCAGCCTTCGCCAGGAGCCAAGGTCATGTCGGTCGCACCATCCCAGATGACATCATAAACGAGGATGTCGTAGCCACCGGTGGTGGTATTGAACTTGTAGATGACCGTGCCGTCGTCCACCTGACCGTCCAGCAACTCCCAAGCAACGTTACCGCTGCCGTTGTCCAGCTGGTTGGCGATCATGTTGAACCCGGCAACGAGGTCAACGTTGATGTAACCCACAACGTTGACCGAGTAAACCTGGGCCATCGAGGTGGTGAGAGCCGCGAGGCCAGTGGCCGCGGCAACAAACAATGCTTTTGTTCTCATAGTGTTTAGTTTTGTTGTTTCCGTGTGTATCGGCACCTTGTCAAAGGGCGCTGGCACTGTCAACGGGTTTTTGGGTTTGTTCAACGGGAGCCTCAACACCTCTTAAGCTGACACAAACCCCTGTTGCGGAGATACTTACGCTTATTATAGCGCACCTCGCCCGGAGAGATTTAACATTTTTTTTGAACACACTGAGGTTCTCAGCTGTCATTTCGCTCCGCGATGGAAGTCCTCGGCCATCGCCACGGACTTCAGCATCGCCTGCGCCTTATTGACCGTCTCGTTGAACTCCGCTTCGGGTTCAGAATCCGACACCCACCCCCCCCCAGCCTGCACGTAAGCCTTCCCTTCCTTGATCAGCGCGGTCCGAATCGTAATGCAGCAGTCGAGATTTCCATTGAAGGAAAAATAGCCCACACAACCGCCGTAGGGACCGCGAGTCGTCTGCTCGAATTCCGAGATAATCTGCATCGCCCGAATCTTCGGCGCGCCGCTCAGCGTACCCGCCGGGAAGGTGGCCCGCATGAGGTCATAGGGTGTTTTCCCCGCCGAAAGCCTGCCTTCAACCTGCGACACGATGTGCATCACATGACTGTAGCGCTCAATGATCATCAGGTCCTTGACCTCCACTGTGCTGTAGTCGCATACCCGACCGAGGTCGTTCCTGGCCAAATCCACTAGCATCACGTGCTCCGCCCGCTCCTTGGGATCAGCCAGCAATTCCTCCTCGTGTTTGAGGTCCTCTTCAACCGTAGCCCCCCTGGGGCGCGTGCCAGCGATCGGTCGAATCTCAATGCGCCGGTCTTCACACCGCACATGAATCTCCGGAGAAGCACCAACTAGAGCCATCCCCTCCAGCTCTAGCAGAAACATATATGGCGACGGATTGATGGTGCGGGCCGCGCGGTAGACCTCCAGCGGTTCAACCCGCAGTTCGGTGCTAAACCGCTGTGACCCCACAACCTGTATAATATCACCCGCTGTGATGTATTCCTTGGCCCGGTTCACATGGTCCAGAAACGCCGCCTTCTCCATGTTGGACTCGAAGGGGGCCGGCTTCGGAGCCTCGGACACGTCAATGAGTCGCTGCTCCACCGGCTTTTCCAAACAGGCCACCAGTCGGTCAATATCCCCCACCGCCCGTGCATAGGCTCGATCTGCCTGAGCGGGATCATCGCAGCGGGCGTTTACAATGACGGACAACGTCTGAGCCACACGGTCAAAAACAATCAGTTGATCCGCTACCAGAAAATACATGACCGGAGTCCCCAGCTCGTCCCTCGGCGGCCGGGGCACTATCGGCTCGATGTCGTGAATGAACTCGTAAGCCAGAAACCCAATAGCACCTCCGGTAAACCGGGGGAGGTTGAGCATGGGCACCGGCCGGTAGCCATCAAGAACGCGTTCCACCACTGCTAGACCGTCCCGCACCCGCTCTGGATCATCTGCCCGGGCAGCCGGATCAACGGTGAACGCAGCAACCTCCTGCCCTTGCTCCAGAATAGATACCTTGTTCCCGTCCTGCCGAATCACCGCCCTCGGACGGCAACCCACAAAGGAGTAACGCCCCAAGTGCTCCCCGCCCTCAACCGACTCGAAAAGGAAGGACTCCCCTTCTCCCTGGATTTTGCGATAGGCGGAAAGGGGGGTTTCAAGGTCCGCCAGCAATCGCCGGGTCACCGGAATGAGGTTACCCTGCCCAGCCAGCTCGCGGAATTGCTCTAATGAAGGTTCGTACATAGCAACAAGCCACCACAGTGTTCCGACCCGGCTCGCACGTCAATGACAGGCGCACCGCCAACCGCCTCCTCCATGATCCAGACTGGCGCCCCGACACCGCCTCAGCTAGGTTTCCAACCAGACCCGCCGCCAACACGATCATCCGCCACGCCACTATGGAAACCGTCGGTTCAGAAACCCGCTTGGGACAACTCCTGCGCTGGTGCGAGGAGCAACAGGCATCCGACCTCCATGGCTGCGCCGGCAAGCCCTTCACGATCCGCCAACAGGGCCGACTGGAAACCGTCCCCTCATCCGTGGCTTCCCCCCCCAGCGAAGACACGCTTTACTCCCTCATCCGGGAGGCCTTCTCCGCCGGCGTAGCCAGCCGCATCGACCGCCGACTCGAAGTCGACCTCAGTTTCACCTGCGGACAAACCCGCTACCGGGCCAATTTCTCCAAACAACTCGGCCAACCCGCTTTTGCCTTCCGCGCCGTCCCCCGGCACCTGCTGCAACTGGCCGACCTGCAACTCCCCCAGTCGTTGGTGGAGCTACTCAACCACCCGCGCGGCCTGATCCTGGTCACGGGCCCAACCGGACAAGGCAAGAGCACCACCCTCCGCGCCCTCCTCCAGGAGATCAACAATTCCAAAGCCCTGCGCGTCATCACCATCGAAGACCCCATCGAGTTCGTGTTCCAGGACCATCAATGCCGTTTCGAACAACGCGAGGTGGGTATCGACACCGCTTCCTTCGCAGACGGCATCCGCAACGCCATGCGGCAGGACCCCAACGTTATTTTTGTAGGGGAAATCCGCGACCGGGAGAGCATCTTCGCCGCCATGCAGGCCGCCGAAACCGGACACCTCGTCCTGACAACACTCCACGCAGACTCGGTGCCCCAGGCCATTGGCAGGCTTCGGGAATACTATCCGGCGTCGGAACAGGACGGACTCAGCAGCCTCCTCTCCCGCAACCTCAACTCCATCCTCTGCCAGCGGCTGGTTCCCAACACCGCCGGAGGGCGCACCCCCTGCCTCGAAATCCTGCGCCGCACCGCAGGCGTCCGTGAAGCTATCCAAACCAATGACCTCTCCCTGCTCGCCGGGATCATCGAATCCGCCGTCGGTGAAGGCATGCATTCGTTCGATCAATACCTCATGGAGCTGCTCGCCGCCGGAGTGGTCGACCGTCAAACGGCCATGCATTACGCCGTGAACCGCCACAAGCTCGAACTCTCCCTGCGCGGCATCAGCACCCGCCACGGCATCCTGCGACCCGACCCCAACCGATAGGCAACCCATGCTGATCCTGCTTCGAGTCGTTTTCGGCCTGCTGTTCCTGCATGTCATTAGGCTGGCTCTCGACAATGCCGCCCAAGCCCCCATGACCGGGGATCTCGCCAATGCCGCCTACCTCGGGATCGCGCTCCTGCTGGCCATCGCGAATGCAGCGGTCTGGGCACCGTTTTTCGGCGCCCGACTGGCAGACCCCATCACGGGCACATTCACGGACGGCACGTATCTGGAAACACGCAACATCCTGCTGCAGGCCAATCGCCTCTGCCGCCGCAAAGGCTGGCAGAACTCCGCACTGGCTCTGGCTGTAATCGAAGGCGTGCTGCATCCCGAACGACCGACCGCATTTATCGCCGGACTCCAGTCAGCCCGCCCCGGATCCCGCTGGGAACGGATCTTCGCCCTGGAGCTCTGGCGTTTTGACAATATCCAAACCTGCAGGCGGGCCTTCGAAATCCTCCAGCAACATGGCCTCGACCCGCGCCCCCATCACAATCAGGAGGTAAACCTGACTCTCCTGGCGCTGGATCGCCCTCCTGCACCCGAACCCAAACCGCTTCCGATCACCAACCACGCTCCCCCACCAGAACCCAAGCGCGACCACCGGATCCAGCTTTTCTCCGGAGCAGGCCAAACCCCACCTCCGCGACCCTCGCAAGGAGACTCCGAGCCATAGTGGCGCGCCAGAACCAGATGAAAGCCACCGGCCCATTCTATATTGCGAACCGCATCCTGCGCGGAACGGGAATTCTCCTCGCGGTTGGGACAGCATGGTGGGTCTGGCAAAACCGCGAGGTTGCCAGCCCGTTCCTGAACCTCTACGAGGCCTGGCGTCTGGGCAAACCCGCCCCCATGCGCATGCAAACATGGACCGTCCACGCTACAAAAACCTTCGATGGCGAGAGCTTCCAGGCACGCACCACCAATGGCGCCCTCTACACGGTCCGGCTCGCCGGGGTGGACGCGCCCGATCCCTCAAGCCCCTCCCAATCCGTCCGTAAACAAGCACGCCTCTCCCGCGATTTCCTCGACCGCCGACTCGGCACCAACCAGCTCAGGGTGGATGTCACGCTCACAAACGGCAGCCGCATCGCCCTCGGGATAGTCTACAACGGAAAAACCAACCTCAACGCACTCTGCATCGCCACGGGCAACGCCAACTTCAACCGTGATTTCATGGTCGGAACCTCCTTTCGCTCCCGTTACACCCTCCTCCAGGCGGAACGCCGGGCCGGCAGGCTCCGACAACCCTAGCCCATCTTCTGGGATATCCAGCGCCTGGTGTCCCTGGCATCAGTTGGACAATCTGAAAGTCGTCTGCTTCGCCATCCAGTAACAGACCTCGCAACCTGAAGACAAAAAGGGGAAGGCCGAAGCCTTCCCCTCGTTTGAGTGTAGGTTGTTACCTGCCCGGGATTACGGGATCACGACGCTGGTCGCCCAGAACACCGCCTGGTCGTTCCCGACTGGCGATTCGGTGCGCACGGTGATCCGCTCGGTTCCATCCCCGAGATCCACCACCGAAGCCACAACCAAGGTGATGGGGGTGGTGAACTCCAGGTCCGTGGCAGCCGCGACGTCGATGAACCCGCCGACCGCAGTCTTGTTGCGTACGTATGTCAGCGCAGGATACATCGTGCCGGCGTCATCCACTTCCGTGGCCGCCGGGAGACGGCCGCTGCTGTCCCCATTCGGATTGCCACCAAAGGCGTATTCGAACAGGTTGACGATGCCGTCCCCATCGGGATCAGCCGCCAGATCAGCGTCTGCTCCGGACAACCCGTTGCTGCTCGCCCAATCGTCGAAGAGCACGAAGTTGACGGTCACGACCGAGGCCTCACTGGTCACGCTGCCGCCGGAATTGCTCACTGTCACCGTGTAAGAACCAGCGTCCGCCGGCCCCACCGCGCTCAGTTCGAGCATGGATGCATTCGCACCTGCGATGGCGGCACCGTCCTTCGACCACTGGTAAGCCAGCGGCTCGTCACCGTTCGCCACGACGGTCAACGTCACTGCATCTCCAGGGAACACGCTAATCGCGGCCTCCGGTTGCCCCGTGATCACCGGCGCACTCACGGCTTCCGCTGTCTTGAGGTAGCCGAGGGAGGAGACTGCGCTCCAGCCGTCGGCCCACGCGTCGGTCGGGCCGCTGAACGCACCGCGGTAACCCACCGCA